>CALGBN010000468.1 GCA_937877765.1 Candidatus Bathyarchaeota archaeon
ATTCAGCACCCTGTTGAGTGCCCTGAGTTCTTGCTCCATGAGGCGACCTGCTAACATTGGTACTACGTTGCTGAGCCCCACGAGGCTTGCTTGGCTTCTATGAGCTGCTGCGAAGGCGTCGTTCACGAAGTAGTCTACGTATTTACTTAGCGTTTGGACAAGTTCTGTGTCTCGGAGTTCTTCTACTGGTGCTTTCTTGTTTTCTTCTTCCATCATTCTGACGTTGTTGAGTACCAAGACATCGCCTTTCTTCAATGCCTTAATTTCTTTCTGAGCTTCTTCTCCAACAATATCATTAGTATACTTGACCGGGCGCTCCAGATACATCTGTAGTACCTTGCTGTGGCTTTCTAGACTCGTAAAGTCGTATTTTCCGGGTCGGCTTTGATGCGCCCCGATGATGAGTTTAGTGTCTTTGAGGCTTCTTACGGTTGGTATAACCGCCTGTATCCGCGTGGCATCTAGTATCCTTTTAGAGTTGGGATCAAGGGGGCTGTTGATGTCTGCTCGCAGGAAAACGGTCTTGCCTGTTAAGTCTACATCATCAAGGGTGAGAAAGTCGTAAACCATGATGTATCCCGGTGATTCGCATTACACTGTATGTTCTATAAAAAACTGTTCTCTCTTATTTACGACGTTTAATGATAATATTTACTAATTTCTCTAATCCAGTGAAATCAGATTTCATGAAATCCAACTCATCAACACCATCAAAACATACAGGAATTGTTCCCTTCTTTTTCGCTTCCCGTAGCTCCAATCTGAGTTTCGCCGCTTGGCTGATAACCTGTCTCCGCTCTCTGTTGACTTCAGTATCTTGAACGACCTCGCTCATCAGATAAGCTCCATCCTTTGTACCAATGGGCTTCAAATAGGATTCCTCATCTGATATTTCCCCAAAACCGCTGTGTGGCTCTGTCTGATACCAGTAAGCTACGCTGCTGTAATCTTGTTGCAGCATATTGGCGTGGCCATGCTCAATCTCAACAGAAATAGCGTTCCTGAAAGGGATTGGATCAGGTATGTGAAGCCTGTAGGCACTGTATCTACTGTTCACCTCGTCCATCACAGTCAATCCATGATAAGGAGCATGGAATGGTCCCTTGTTCCAGAACCATCCTCCCTGAAAATAGTCCTCCGTGCCTGTTCCTATGATACTAGGATATTCGTCATCGTCAACGTTTATGAACTCATCACCTTGAAGCATCAACAGACTTCCTTTATCATAACTCTGCATATTTAGCACACAACCAGCGTAGTGTCCTCTGCCCTTTGCTTTGAGTATCGTATAGTTTTGATCTATCTCGGTCGGGTTCTCCCTATTGTATTTGCAATGGAAATAGAGTGTATCCTCGTCAGGTCTAGTATCATGATATTCAATATTGTAGTAAAGGTGGGTTACAGGGTGAGTGCTCCTGTTTTCAACTTCAAGTACTGCTTTTTCCTTGAATGGCATTGGCCAATAACTGAAGAAGCCTCCGCTTGTCATCCCATGCATCGCGTTAAAATGGTGTACATATTCTGCGAAACCGGCTCCAAAGAAATCACCCACAGGCGCATAGACGCTTGGAGTTTTCTCGTCCTCCCAGCTAAACCTGAGAAGCAGGTAACGAAGTATGTTTTCGTCCTCGGAGTTTATCGCGAACCATATTCTGCTGATGACTCCGCTACCCTTTATTTCACCTAGTTTGATGGTCTCGCCGGGTTCAACTGTTACATAGTCAGCGTTTCCATTGCTAGGATCATGGCTGCTTATCTGCTTGGTCTTCCAGTTCTTCGACTTATAGATAGAATCAGGTGATCCGAGGAGCTTCATAGAAAATAAGTAGGGCTTCTTTGGTTAAGAGTTTAGGCTTTAGCTACCCAGCACAGTGAGTCTCCGCTACTCACTGAGTAATGGACTCGTAGGAAGCTGATCACGCCATCCATAGGTGCGTAAGCGGTTTGAATGGTCTCCCCTATTAGATTACAAACAGTGCCAAGCTCCTCGCCTTTCTTAACTCTCTGGCCTGCCTCGATTTTTCTACGCCATACACCACCTTTCACCGCCCATACTCTTTTACTGGGTGGATCAAGAGGCGGATGATAGCTGGCTGATTCTCCTTCAAGCATACCTAGATGTCTAAGTAGGTTCACTGCTCCATCGTAATGGTATTGCACATCCGTCTCTCTGATGGGGTACGGTGCTCCCGACTCAATCATCAGACAAGGAATACCATACTTGTTAACAGCCTCCCCTGTGTTTCCAGATATGTTTGTTGTTTCTATCAAGGCTGGATTATAGAGTGACGCCAACTCCACCATTTTATCGAAGAGTTTCTTTTTATCGGTCTTGTATACGAATATTCCCCTTGTTACATCCTCACCGAGGTCTGCGCTGTGAGCGTCAACTAATACATCTGATTTACTTACAAAGTGCTCAAAGACATGATAGGCTACACGTTTGGTAATGGATGCCTCTGGGTCTCCCGGGAAAACCTTGTTCTGGTTCAGATGGTCCAGTTGGTTATGATATGGCTTCCGGGCGTGGAACCCCTCTGTATTGACAATCGGCACCAGTATCAATGTACCCGAAAGCTGATCCGGACTGATTTTCTCAGCTAGTCTGTATATTGCTTCTACTGGGGCGCATTCAACGGCATGAACGCCTCCAAGAATAGTTACGGTGGGTCCTTTTTTTGCTCCATTTATCACGATATATGGGAGTTTTACTTCGTGGGTTGAGGCATCACCGATCTTTACATAGCCTCTATCGGTGGTTCCCGGTTTGATGACGGTATCTTGTACCTTGAAAGACATAAGTAAACTGAGAATAGTCGGAGTGTAAAAAATTTGGGTTAATAAGTATAATTGCAGATGAATGGCTCACGCCAATCCTTCCACCAGCCAACAACCATGTTACCGGTCTCAGTGATGACGAAAACATCCTTGTTCATCAACAATTCACCGCCCTCACCGTGAACCACAGGGCTGAAGACAACAACCATACCTTCCTCAAGAACCGTCTCGTCTGCTCTAGAGATATACGGAGGCTCATAGTTGGTAACACCAACACCTGCACCCATTGTAAGCTTGGGCTCCATTGTGATGCCTTTCTCGGCTGCAACTGCTTTCACTGCCTCATAGACTTCGCTGGCTTTTACACCGGGTTTAAGGTTCGCCCTTATTGTCTCCCGTAGAATCACTAGCTTCTGGTAGTCGGCTTTCTGTTCTTCGGTCATCTCACCCATGGCGAGCATACGTGCACCGTTACACCAATAGCCTTTCACAGTTGAAACAAGCTCCATTCGCATCCACTCATGATGCTTCGGTACCCTGTCGAATCCGATTCCATACATGGGTGCACCGGGCCACCATTTCTCCGTGTTTGTACCTGTTACTACTTGTGCTACTGCGTGGTGTCCGACCTCGTCCAGTTCTCTTTCAAGGGCGTGGATTCGTACATTCTCTGTGTTACTCATCTCCCCTGATGCCTGCACTACTAGAACGTGGTGTGCTTGTCCAGCGATAGCGTGGTCAGTCTTGCCCGCTACTTCCTTGATTAGTTCAAGCTCCCTGGGGGTCTTCTTTATTCTGAGTTCACGTAGCAAGTCATCGCATGGTACGAGTTGGAAGTCCTCTAGTGCTGATTCAAGTCTGTTGTACAGGTTTAATGGTATCCTATTGACATCAACGCCGATTTTACCAGTCTTCCTGACAGTGTTCTTTGTCAACAATACTGCTATTTCTACGATGCTGCTTGGGCTTCCCGGTTTCTCAGTATAGGTCTTTGTCTTGTTTACCCATGCCAGATTTAGGAAGCTACTCTCCCATTCGTGAGGTACTATGGTTGTAGGTAGCTCTTCTTTGGGCCAGAATAATGCCATGTATCTGTCTGGGAAGCTTTGTGGATAGTGGAGGTATGCTCCTGTGAGGTACTGAATATTATCATAGCCAAATACTAGCAGGGCATCGTATCCGCTTGCCTCTATTGCCTCGTTGACTCTTTCCATTACTTCTTCTTTCATGCATTTATCCTCCTAGTGGGTCGCCCTGTGGCCATAGACATGGTATAGCTTATCCCATGTTCTGTACCAGCTGAGCTTCCTGTTTCCCTCCTCGGTTATCTCGTAGACGTCTTTGCTGTGAATTAGCTCCTGTCTTGGACCATATGTGTAGATGTCCAAGGCGAGAACCATTCCTTCCTTGAGCTCTGTGCTGCAGCTCAGGTTCAAATATGGTGGCTCATGGTGACTTGCACCTACACCGTGACCTATTCCAGGCTCTTTCCAAAACCCGATTGCCTGTTTCTCAGCAGCTCTAGCGACATGGGCGTAAACCTCGTTGCATGCTACTCCGGGTTTGATCATCTCAAGGGCTGTTTGTTTGAGTTTCTGGTTTTCCTTGTAGGCGTTCTCCTGCTCTGGGGATGGTTTTCCAACTACTCCCATCCTACCTATGTTTGTCCAGTACCCCATGTAGTGGGCGCTTACATCCATCCTGAAGAGTTCGCCTTCTTTCACCCAGCCTCGCTGAGGTGTATAGTAGATTTGTCCCTCGCTTCCGAATGCTGAGTTGAGTAAGCCTACTCCGCTTGCCCCGTTCTCGTTGACGTGGACCCTGATTCTTTCGGTGATCTCCGCCACCGTATAACCCGGGTTTTCCACTGCGCCTTCAAGATGCATAAGCGCATATACGATTCCTCTGTCTGTTTGTTTACAGGCTCGCTCTATGAACTCGATTTCGCCTCTGGTCTTTATGATTCTGAGGTCCCTGATCATGGGGTCGGCTGGCTCCCAACCAACGTTTGGAAGTTTTCCTGATAATGAGTCCATCAATCCTTTTG
>CALGBN010000469.1 GCA_937877765.1 Candidatus Bathyarchaeota archaeon
TCAAGCAGAAGACGGCATACGAGATGTAGAGAGGTCTCGTGGGCTCGGAGATGTGTATAAGAGACAGCATGAGTATCGTCACCAGTAGGCTCTTTGTTTGATCATGTACCAGCACTAACGCTGTCCTGAAAGCTGGTAGCCATGCAAATAACTGTCCAATCAAAACAGCCAAGGGCAAGCCAGCTGAGAAGCTGTTTATGCCCCAGAAGAGTGGAAAATGCCATGCACCCCATATCAGACCAACGATTAACCCTGTTCGTTGGATATTGTACCGCTTTCTTAGTTGTGGAACAGAGAAACCTGTCCATCCAATCTCTTCAAAAAGACCAACCATTAGTCCGATACTGATCCCCATGATGAGAAGGTTTGTTTTATCTTCTGATGTGAGGAGTGCTGGAATAAACTCTGGTGAGCCCAGTGAGAGTGCTAGAAGCACTATGGTTGCTAGAATAGGGGTGCCAAGTATCGCCGCTGCGTACCATTGAACTCCTACGCGCCACTTTGTTAATCTACTAAATAACTCTCTGTAACCCGTTTTTCCATCCAAGATACCAATCATGAGTAGACCCGAGACACTGGGTCCAACAAGCATACCCACATACAGCATAGGACCCACAGCGTTAGACTGTTCAGATGTAAGGGGGAAGCTATAGGGAGTGATCATCATGCTCATAACTCCCCATGATAACGCAAAAGTTAGGAAAAAGTAGATGGCAACCACGTATTTCTTGACAAATTCTTTACCAGACATCATTCTTGAAGCCTCTCATTCACTGCCCTGAACCGGATAATTCTGTTTCTCCAACACTCTCTTCGCGAAAAACGCTGCTTTTTCAAGCCTTGAAGCATCAGGCTGCCCCTTACTGTTATCCTTCTTAGCCCATTCACGGATCTGAGGATCAGGTGCAAACCTTATAACCGTCTTAACGATGCTGCTAAGCTGTCCTTGACAGTGGAATACATCAATGATATTAGCTTCGTTTGCTGCGTCGCAGAACTTTTGAATGCTTTCAGGCATCTCGGGGGCGTCTTCTGGAGCCGCGTGGGTTATGAAGAGGGCAATTTGTTTACCCTTTGTATTGTTTTCCAGATAGGTTCTGGCTTTCGGGTTGGGTCCAGATCCATGTACCGGGAACCCCATGAAGATTAAATCATATTCTTTGAGGGATGGTGCCTCTTGGATTGGTTTAATTTCTTTGGGCTCAGATATTGCCTCATAGATCGCTTTTGCAACTTTTTTCGTGTTTCCGCTCTGAGACTGATATGTTACGAGTATTCGGTTTTCGTTACTCATCTTGCTTACCGAGCGAGGATACCCTGTAAAATAATATCAAACACCCGACGGGAGAACTATGAAAAATCATAATCAAACAATATTGTTTTGCTCGGTGTTTTTTTATACCCTAACGAAAATGATGGACCAGAATCCACTATGGAGAGGTTATGTGACCTATTATTTGAGCTCTCAAATGAGGACCGCTTAAAGATATTAGATGAGCTAAGAAAAGAGAACCTAAAACTCAGTCACATATCCCAACGACTCAACTTTACAGCACAAGAAACATCCAGAAACATAGCAAGGCTCGTAGATGCAAAACTAGTTACCAGAACCACTGATGGATCATATGAGATTTCACCATACGGAATTCAGGCAATGAGATTGATCCCGGCATACCAGTTTCTCTCAATAAACCGCAACTATTTCTATGAACATAGCCTAGAAAATTTACCTGACAAATTTGTCTCCAGAATCGGTGAACTAAATGGATGCAAACCCATAACCCAGCTATTAGATGTTTTTGGAAACATCGAGAGGGTCTTCAAGGAGGCTGAAGAGTATTATCTGTACATTGGTGAGCCTCTTGGGTTGTCATCAACCCTCCTGTTGGTTGCTGAGGCTTTAGACAGAGGGGTCAAGGCAAGAGGTATTGAGCCAATTGATTATGAATGGCCTGATGAGATACGTGAAAGCGTCCCGAAGGAAACTTGGCTCAAAATCGCTGAACACAAAACTCAAGGCTCGTTACGGCAGAAATATCAGAAAAAATTCGATATAACCTTTCTAATGAACGAGAAAGAAGTGGCTACTCTTAACTTCTTAAACCCGGGTGGAGAGTTTGAGTATTTTGGGTTCACGTCAACCGATAGAAAAGCGGTTGAGTGGTGCAAAGACCTCTTCGAGTACTACTGGGAAAAAGTAGAATAAACGAAAGACCTCACAATATTTCACAGGTTTTCTCACAGAGAAATTTTTCCCAAAATACTCCCCAGTAGACCCAAATAGAATGAGATACGGGAGGATGGACTTGAACATAAACCCGAATATAAGCATATTAACAAATACAGAGGTGCATCAATAGACTAATCAAACAATATCCACCATAATGACTGGATGCCACCTCTACCTATCGGGAATACGTTACATGTCCAAGACCGATGCCAGTGGCGTGAATGGCTTATGAAGAACCACGATAAGGAGACTGAGATATGGCTGGTTCTCCCGAAGAAATCAAGTGGAAAACAAAGAATCCCTTACGCTGAGACCGTTGAGGAAGCATTGTGCTTCGGGTGGATAGATAGCGTCGTAAAGAGACTAGATGAACATCACACTGTTCAGAGATTCACTCCAAGAAGGAACGGAAGCAAGTATTCCCAGCCCAACAAGGAGAGACTACGAGTGATGGCCCAGCAAGGAAAGGTTATCGAAAACATCCTTGAAAAAGTCCAGACAATCCTCGACGAAGAGTACCAATACCCAGATGATATCCTCATAGCTTTACAGCAAGACGAGGAAACATGGAGCAATTTCAATGGATTCACAGAATCATACAAACGAATCAGAGTTGCATACGTTGACAATGCGAGGAAAAGACCTGAGGACTTCCAAAAACGACTGGACACCCTAGTCAAGAAGACTAAAAACAACAAGAAACTCGGTTACGGCATCAATCGATTCTATTAGAATAGGTGCGGGAGGAGGGACTCGAACCCTCGAAGTCCTTAGACACGAGATGTCTTATCCCGAAGCCTCGGATCTTAAGTCTCGCCCCTTTGGCCAGCCTCGGGTACTCCCGCACACCGAAATAAGACACCATACACCCGTTAAAAACTTAGCTGAAATCCAGCACAAGAAAAACACTATCCCCATCCACAGCCACCCCAACACACACCACCTCATGACCCGGATCAAGCACCCTAACCCGATCCCCACCAAAATCATCATCATACACCATACTATGAACCATCAACGCAATAGCCACCTCCGGCTCAAGCCCCTTCTCAGTATAAACCTCCACACACTCCACCACCCCAGCCGACAGATCAAGATTAAGATACGCCTCACCCCGATCCATCATACGCCACGCATGCTCCTGTGCACCCAACCCAGTATCATAATCAAGCAAAGACACATTATTCGCAAGTCTAGCAATATTCACCTGATCAAACGCAACACTATGCAACTCATACTGAACCTCACGAACCTCCTCCGTATCACCATAAAACCTAATCAATGAAACAGCGAGAAGACAAAAAACAATCAACGTAAAAGCCATCCTTCCCTTGGGTATATGCCCCGGTTTAAGCTTCACATCAATAAACCGGCCCATCAAACCCAGTACCCCCTAACACAAGAGTCTGTGGGATAAACAAGTAAATAAATAATTTAGACTAAACGCCGACTTCTCTGAAGCGGCTTCCTATTATTACTAGGGTTTCTAATCTTTGCTGTGGCTCCATAGCCGCATGCCGCACATTGCTTCTTTCTAATGTGGTATGATCTGCGTCCACAACGCCTACACTTAATATGAATAGTCTTTCCGTGATGAATTGGTCCTTTAGTTGGCATTATTTGTCACTTCTACTCTGGTGGCGGACTAACCATGATGACGTTGTCGCCTCGTAGCACAATGTCGCCGATCTCAACTACATTCATCGGGTCAGTTACTTCCTCTGCGTCTTTCATGTACAGGTTCACGTGTTGGTCAAAACCCTCTAGGGTGCCCCTGAGTGTCTTCCCGCCTCTTAGCTTAATGAGCACTGTTTTTCCTACGCTGCGCTCAAGTACTCGTTCAATCATATCCGCCATTATTTGCACATTCCTATGTTATTGGGCTCTAATCGAATAACAAGGTTCCCCTATAAAAGTTTGTATTTTCACTGATGGAAACCGGGCGGAATATTCTTAAACTATGAAAGTAAAGAGAACCTAGAAACAGCTTTTCTCCCCTAGAGGATACTAAAAACAACTCAGAGAGAAACGTTTTTAGGTAAGTACATAGCCTACTGTATAGCCTCTGCAAGGTTAGTATGGATTTTCAATAGGTGAATAATGGTTAAATGAACGGATCAGACCCCGACATTAAGCCCTCAAGAGTACTAACAGCTTGCAGTATTACTGTCTCTTATACACATCTGACGCTGCCGACGAATTAGACGGTGTAGATCTCGGTGGTCGCCGTATCATT
>CALGBN010000470.1 GCA_937877765.1 Candidatus Bathyarchaeota archaeon
TTTCAAGCAGAAGACGGCATACGAGATGTAGAGAGGTCTCGTGGGCTCGGAGATGTGTATAAGAGACAGATAATAGAAATCTGCAATCTTATCCAGGTCTTCATTTACCACTAGTTCCCCCCACATATGGTCCACTAGTTCACTTGGTTTGAAGCGGAATATCTCAGCGGAAGGTGAGATATAGTTGATTGAACCTTCTGGTTTTGTTAAAACGATAACATCTTGGACATTTTCCACGATGTTTCTGAACTGTTTCTCTGAGGCGCTTATGGTTTCAACCTGTTTTACCCTGTTTACCGCCTGTCCTACTAGTAGACTGATGGCTTCCATCAAAGGGTAATCAGTCTGATCGAAGGGTTTTGCCTGATATGCCGTAAGATATCCATAAACGATATCCATAGACAAAGGCACAATCAAAACATAGCCATTATCCAGCCGCCTTTGAGTAATACCATCCTTGAGTTCATCAACACTCAATGATAGTCTTGGAGAATTACCCATTCGTTTAACCGGGACCCCCATATCATCATCGATCAACCAAAAACAACTACAACTGTACCCCATAACTTCATCAAGCACATTCAATGTTCTGATGGTAACATCATCCAAAGTGTTGGCTGAAGAGATAACGGGAAGAATCTCCCTTACACCCTCAAGACGCTCCTGATACCTACTTTCCTCACGTTTCCGTCTATGTGTCTCGGCGTGGCTCTTAATACGTCGAGCCAATAACTGGTAATGGCTTGGATCTGCTTCCTTGCGCACATAATCGTCTACGCCTGCTTGGAAGGCTGCCTCGGCTACTACCTCGCTTCCTCTACCAGTATACATGATGAAAGGGATGTTTCGTTTACTTTTCACTAGCTTGCAGAGGTCCATTCCGTTAACATCGGGCATGACATAGTCCGAAACGATACAATCCACACCGGTATCCAGATGCTCCATGAGATCATCAGGAGTTCTAACAGATACTATTTCGAGTTCAGGATCTGCTTCCTCTATGAAGGTCTTAGCGAAGAACAACTGCTCTGACTCATCATCAATATGCAGGACAACGTACTTGTCACTAGGGGGAAGGACCTCTGACGTCAATTCGAATACGGGAACACGAGAGCCTATATGAAAATTATAGAGCAATAACCCATGTCAAGGAAAACATTAAGCCCCTGAATCCAACCAAATACTATGACAGATTCAGAAAAAGACCACATGTATAGACGAGTCAAGGAACTCTACGGTGGCCGCCTCACAGAAGACCAGTTAGCAGCTATCGAGACGAGCCTTGACCCAATGATCAAGGTGCTGGAACAGCTTAGAAGCATACCATTGTTGAACAGCGACGAGCCATACAGTGTCTTCAAACCATACAGGAAGGATAGACAGTGATCTACAAAACCATCACACAGCTATCACAAGCTCTCCAAAACATGGAAACAACACCAACCGAACTAGCAGAAACCAGCATCAATCGACTAAAAGAACATGGACCAATCCTCAACTGCGTCGTAACCATCACCGAAAAAAGAGCCATGAAACAAGCTGAAAAAGCAGAAAAGGAACTCAAATCAGGGAAAAACAGGGGACCTCTACACGGAATCCCATGGGGCGCCAAAGACCTTCTAGCCTGTCTCTTATACACATCTGACGCTGCCG
>CALGBN010000471.1 GCA_937877765.1 Candidatus Bathyarchaeota archaeon
GTGGTCTTGAGGCTTGCAGCCGCCATTGCACAAGTAGTTGTTCCTACAAGGGTGCTTAGACCTCCCGCCGTTGCGCTATATGCGATGGCTAATACCATTATTTTACTGAAGTTTCCCTGCTTGTCCTTGACTTGCTCTGTTATTTTCAAAGCCATCGTAATTAGTAATGCGGCTGATGCGCTGTTACTTATCCACATGCTCAGGAAGCCTGTGGCGAACATTACTGCGAGTACGATTCCTTTAGCGCCCGCTTTGACTTTTGACAGTATCAAGTAAGCAAAATACTCATCCAGATCGTATTTTTCTACGGCTACCGCTAGCATGAAGCCTCCCAGTAAGAGCATTACAGTGGTATCGAAGAATGGGGTTAATGCTGCCTTGAAACCTTGAATCCCAAAGAAGGCTTGTAATAATGGAATTAGTATGGCTGTCGCAGCTAGAGGAACTGCTTCCGTTACCCATAGTCCACTGGCGTAGACCAGTACAACCATAGCGTATCTTTGTTCAACGGTGAGGAAGCTTGATGTCTGAGTGAATGCGATAACTGCAAGTAGAGTTACTGCAACTACTATTATTATTCGTTTTTTGTCCATTTAGAGTCACAGCTGCTCGAATGAGATTATTTCCAGTTTTTCTTCCTCTGTCAACTCATCCAGCATCTTTTTGAGCTGGAACTTGTTCTCCAAATCAACCATAGTATACAAGACCGCTAGGCTCGGATACCTTCTTTCGCTGGCTACTAAGAACGGTGGCACTGCGACGGTTGTAACGAAGTCTGCTGTGTATTTTTGTTCCTTGAGTTTTGAAGCGAATTTTGCTAGGACGTTGTTCTCGATTATGTCGCCCCTAATAATTATCTCGACTGTAATCTGTTTGGCCAACTTTATTCACCTTTCTGGGAATCATGGTTTTAACATGGTTCAAGATAAAAACTATTGCGCTTTTTCACCCGGGTTTTGTCATTTATTGCTATAGTTATGACTATAAACTATGCTTACCATGAGACAAATATGAGCCCATTCAAGCTACCCAAGATGAGCGACAAAGAGATAGATGAACTAATCTCCAGACAAAACATGTGTAGAATAGCTTTCAACGGAGACAACTAACCATATCTCGCTCCTTTCAGATATGTTCGTATCAATGGAACCCTGTATTTTCACTTCACTAATTATGGTAAGAAAATGAGACTCATTGATCAAGATGACAGAGCCTGTGTCCAGATAGAAACCTATCAACCTGATCTAAGCCAATACAACTTCATCTCATACAGAGGACACCTCAAAAAAGTCGATGACGATGAAGAACGAAAAAAGGCCATCAAACAGTTCAGAGAAACAGGAAAAAACGGTATCTCACCAAAATTCCTCGCCGCCCATGGCTTTAACCCTAAAGAAGGCTGGGATAAATTCGATGGCGATGATTTGGTGATCCTAAAACTAGTTGATATAGTGGAAAGAGTGGGGTTAAAATCCCCTGACTAGGACTCTGCCTTGTATAGAATCTCGCCGTTTACGAGCGTCATGTAGCATTTGTGGTCTCTAATCTCCTCAATAGGTGCCTCAGACAAATCTCCGTCAAATACAGTGATATCAGCCAGTTTACCTTTCTCTATGCTACCGGTCTTATCTTCCTGGAACCCAGCATAGGCTGAGTTTAAGGTATAACACATTATAGCCTCTTCTAGTGTGATCCTGTTCTCACGTATTGGGTGATTTACCGCGCTCCAGACACCATATATCGGGTTGAAAGGCATTCCATCGCTACCGAAAGCCAGCTTTATGCCTTCGTCAAGCATCGCCCGGTACTGGTTGCTCATGCGTTCACGCTTGTTACCTAGACGTTGATTATACATGCTGCCTGGGCCACTCCATTCACCGATAAAGTTTGGCTGCATATCTGGGATAATCTCTAGTCTCTTGATGCGCTCAATCTGTTGTGCACTCGTAAGCTCACAGTGTTCTATTCTGTGTCTATGGTTTTTTCTTGGTTGACGCCTTAGCGCCTCCTGTATCGAGTTTAGCACATATTCTACTGCAAGATCACCTATTGCATGGGTCGCTGTCTGTAATCCCGCCATGTGCGCCTTTACTATGTTCTCAGTGAGTACCTCTGGTTTTAGTAAAACAAGTCCAGATGTGCTTGGTTCATCCTCGTATGGGTCGAATAATGCTGCTGTTCTAGCTCCTAGGCTGCCGTCCATTAGCTGCTTTACTGGTCCAATCTGAACTAGTTCATCGTCGGAGTTTTCATTTATCCCTTGTTTGATAGCGGACTCAACGGCGTCTCCTCTTATCATCAGGTGTGATCTTACCTTGAGTTTTCCTTGTTTCTCGGCTTCTTGGTATGCTTTAATTTCCTCATTATCTAGTCCCGCGTCATGTATGCCTGTACATCCTAGACTCAAGGCATAGTTACTTGCGAGTTCAAGGCTATCTACAATGGTCTCTAGGTTAGCCTGTGGAATTACTGACTGAACCAAGTGTCTACAGTCTCGAAGTATTCCAGTGTTTTCACCGAACTCATCCTTGTCTACATGGCCTCCCTCGGTATCCTGAGTTTCTCTTGTTATTCCCGCTGCTTCCATCGCCGCGGTATTAATGCTTACGAGATGTCCACATACACGACTCAGAATAACCGGGTTATCTGGTGCGATAGGGTCAAGGTCATCTGCTGTAATGTACCTATTTTCGGGCCACTTGGACTCGTCCCATCCTATTCCAACGATCCACTCACCGGGTTCAACCTCTTCTGCGTGTTTCTTCACCTGTTTCAACGCCTCCTCCAGTGACTTGGTTTCATTGAGCAGCACCATGGTTTCTGTCTCTTATACACATCTGACGCTGCCGACGAATTAGACGGTGTAGATCTCGGTGGTCGCCGTATCATT
>CALGBN010000472.1 GCA_937877765.1 Candidatus Bathyarchaeota archaeon
AATGATACGGCGACCACCGAGATCTACACCGTCTAATTCGTCGGCAGCGTCAGATGTGTATAAGAGACAGAGCGTATCCACGCTGGGCTAGCAGCAGTCTCTGTGGCTCTGGTGTAACTCATAGAATGGGTATGTGTGCAGCGCAGATACTGGCCTTGAGCGCATTAGATATAATAGAAAAACCAGTGTTACTCAAGACGGCTTGGGAAGAGTTCAAAGAAAGAAAGGCTCAACAGGATGAGCCTCCATTGCTACCCGATGGCTTGAAGCCTCCAGTGGAGCTAAGGTGGCCTGAATGGGTTACCAGACCCGGAGATGAGTGGTGGATTCCACCACGGTAGCTTACTTGAAGTAGCTTGGCGGTAGCTCCGCCTTGCCTGTCTTCTTTTTCAGCTCTGTTAGCTCTGCTTTGATTCGGCGGTGTACGTCCCAGAATGCCTCTGGAATACCTTCCTCGTCTCCGTAGAGGTCTTCCATGCGTGCCTGTTTCTCAAGGTACTTGTCTATGCGTATACCGAACTGTTGATTGTATTCTGCTTCAGTGTATTCCCGGTTGAATACCTGCTTGAATAGCGTAGCTAGGTCCTTGTAGTGTGGAATGTAGCCGATTGGTGTGCGTATAGCGTCGTATTCGCCGTGGACCCGTCCCTCCGCCCATATTACCCATATCTTCTTGTCAACCTTCTCGTTCAGATACCGACCATCTGGACCCTTGATGAAGTAGTTGGTGCTATAGACCTTGGGTGTATTCTCTAACCGATCACCAAACTCGATATGATTGTTCAGGTATAGTCCGAATGGCACCACCATGAAATCCAAGATAGCCATGGGGCTGCTTTTTCTGACGCCTGATTGTCCCAGTGTTGCGCTTGTGGTCTCGGATTCGATGGTTGCGCCCATGTAGACGCCGTGTGCCCATGTCAGTGCTTCGCTGATGGGTGGGTTTGTGTCGCTGTCTCTGCCGCCATAGAAGACGCCTTTGATGATGTGTCCTTCTGGTTTGTCCCAGTCTGGGTCAACGTTTTCTAGCTCGTTGAGTCTGATGGTGTATCGTGCGTTAGGGTGAGCCAAGGGTATCTCGTTTCCCTTCTCATCCTTCTTGCCTTTGTACCAGTCTCCGCTGTGGTTCATACCCTTCTCAGGGTACTCGTCCTCTGGGATGCCCATGCCTAGCCAGTAGGGTTTGCCTTCATGGATCAATATGTTGCTGAAGATCATCTCACGTGGAGTGGTCAACGTCTTGTAGATCACTGGGTCATCTATGGGATTCACGTCTCTGATGATACCGAATACGCCTGCCTCGATGTTTACTGCTCGGCAGTTACCTTCTTCATCGCCCTTCAGGTAAGCGATGTCGTCTCCTACGATGGTCATTCCGGGTATCATGGCTGTGCTTGTCTTTCCACACGCCGAGGGATAGGCTCCTGTGAAGTAGGTTACCCTTTCCTTGTCTGGGTGTTTGACTCCCATTACTAACATGTGCTCTGTTAGCCAGTCGCTGTGGTTGGACTTGTAAATGCTGAGACGCAGAGCTAGTTTCTTTAAGCCGAGGCTGTTTCCCGCGTACTGGTTGTTCACCGAGTAAACCTTGCCGTCGATTACGTCAACGTATATGCGGCGCTTATCTATGTTCACAGTGGTATTACGTTCATCAAGTTCTCCTGCGCTGTGAATGAAAGTGAAGAAATCGTCACTGCCCTCCAGTTTCTTGAACTCGGTGTACCCGTTTCTATAGAGAATGTCCTCACTGTGGGCGACGTATGCGCTGTCTGTTAATTGTAGTGCGCATTGTGTGAATCTGCTGTTTGTCGGTCCTAAGCTGAAGAACCGTATTAGGCAGGTTTTGCCTTTCATGGCGCCATCCATGATGCCGAGAACCTCCTCAAGCCCTTCCTCCCTATCGATGGAGTTGATGCCTTTACTCATCTTCATGTCAGGGGTCTTGAGAACCCGGGTGTTTCCCTTGTCTCTTGCTTGATCATAGAAGCTATCATAGTGTATGGTGTGTCCCTTCATCTTTAGGGGCATCTCCTCATTTAGATCAATGGCGATCTGTCTGACTCTTTCGACGTCTCGTTTGCTATCATCAAACACTATGGCTACTTTTGGTTTACATAGTTCAAGGAACCTCTCCACTTGTTCCATAACATGGGGGTTGTTGAGTGCCTCAAGCTTCCCTAGGCTCTCCTTGTCCATGTACTTCAATAATGACTCCAATATGCCTCTCAAACCATAAACAGAGCCTAATATTAGGTTTATCGGTAACCCAAAATCAGGCCTCGGTTTCCTCTGGGGGTTTGATATCCTTGAACGTCAACCAGAGTAATACATCATAGGTTGCCTTGATAGCTCCCGCCACCAGAAAAGGTGTCCCAATGCCGATAAACTGCATTAAATATCCCGCGATACTTGGTCCAATAGCCAACGTAATGCTTCTCGGTAGATTCAATAGGCTCTGGAACCGTGCTCTTTCCTCCGGTTTTACAATAGCCATTGTATAGCTTGCACGTGTGGGTACATCCATCTGGCTCAGAAGGCTTCTGCCGAGATAGAAGAATAGACTGGTTTCCAGTGACGGCATGTATGGTACTACCGCCATCATCAGGTTGGAAGGTAGGTGACTGAATACCATTGTGTTGATCAAGCCGATGCGTTTACTGATACGTGCAGCAGCCATAAACGAGACAGCAGCCAAAAGACTGCTTGCAGAGAAAACCATGCCAATCTTATCCATGGCTAATCCAAATCGCTCAAAGAGCCAGTAGGCTACAAGACTTTTTGTTATGAAGGCTCCTCCGAGTGCGTCCATGCTGAATAAGATTGATAGAAGAACAAGGTACCGCTTGGTTTCGCTGCTCAAAACCACTTTTTTTACTTCTTCGTGTTTTATCTCCGCTTCCTCATCTAGAAACGAGTAAAGAAGTAATAAAATCAGGTTTAATCCAGTGAATATCCCAAACATAGCCCTGTATGAAGCCGGTTCACTGTACCCCATTCCCTCTAATATTACAAGTAAACCTGTGAATAGCGCACCTGATGCTGTAGCCAGTGACCCGATTGTGTTTCTTATGGCATATAGATCGGTTCTTTTTTCGTCTATGCAGCTTTGAGCCAGTATCACTCGTTCAAGCATCTGCGCTGCACCGAAACCACCCCCATACCCCATAGAGGCAGCTATAGCTACCACGATTAGTAGACTTGTATTGGTTGTGAATGTGAAGACCAGTCCACCTAATGTACTGAGTAAACCAAAAAATATCAGAAGTTTTCTTCTCCCGAGACGTGCCTCAAGGAACCCGGCGGCTAGGTTAAACGCCGTTGAGCTAATCAAGCCGCCGGTCAACACTAATCCAATCTGGCTGATGGATAAACCGAGTGTCTGTAGGTAAATTGCAAAGCTTATGCTAACAAAGCTAGCTGCAAACGCCTGTATGGGTCTTACAGCTAGCAGTATCTTTCCGTTACGATGAACCCAGTCAAGCATACTGAAGTGATACACCCCGGCTTTCTAAGAATCTTTTCCCTAAAAACCGTTAAAACCATATAAACCCCTGTTCAACCATGTCTGAAAACGGAAAACTATCCAAGTTTTGGGTACAGGAACTAACCAGACCCGCATTCGAGGACTGGCTTGAAAACGAGCAGGCACCAGTCGTA
>CALGBN010000473.1 GCA_937877765.1 Candidatus Bathyarchaeota archaeon
CATGAGGTGACCAAATATTCTCACTTCTAATCCAGTGGCTTCCTGTAGTTTGGCTAGTACCGGTATGTGGCGGTAGCAGTCTGGGCACCACTCGGCGCTAAACGCGAATATGATATACTTGTCGCTGTGGCAGTTGATCTTCATAACCATCTCCCGTTCCAGCTTGTATTCCCTGTATCGCTCCATGAACTGAGGCGCCTTCTCTCGACTGGACTCGATATAATGTTTTACGTCTTCACTGTCTTTGACTAGTTTTTCTAAATCATACATTGAGTCTGTTGCTGAACGGGTTTATTTAAACAAAATTACTTACCAGCGGTCTTCAAGGCCTCCGCAAACGCCTCTGGAAGCCCAACTTCTAGTATCTCATCAGCTACAGACTCAACAGGATACTCCACACGCCCAAACTCAACCGAAACCACATCCTCCAAAGTAATCAAAACATAACAGGCTCGCCTGTCGCCATCCTTGGGCTTCCCTACGCTTCCATCATTGATGAGATGAACACCTGCTACCTGTCTATAATATGGCTGATGGGTATGTCCGCAAACCACTACATTAGCTTCCACGGACTCAAGCATTCTTGTTAGGCTTCTCTCTGGGCGGGTCTCGTAAAGGTACTCGTTAATACGTCTCGGGCTTCCATGCACCAATAATACTTGGTATCCATTTGTGTTGAACTCTATCTTATCGTGGAGGCTTCTGAGAAACGCCTTATTATCTGGGGAGACCTGTCTAGTAGTCCACTCTATGTTGCGTTGACCATTAGTCTTCTCCTCGTCAGTAACATATGCGCAGCCACAGTCACCTTTCTCGTAGCCTACGCCTTCATCATAGTTACCCATCACTGTCGGTATCTTTACCTCAAAGATGGTCTCAATTACCTCATTGGGTCTTGGGCCGTATCCAACAAGGTCACCGAGACAAAATACATGGTCTGGTTTCTGTTCATCAATATCATTTAGAACGTTTACCAGTGCCTCATGATTGCCATGGATGTCAGAAAAAACAGCTAAACGCATTGAGTCACCTTATGGAGATGCGTTTTCCTGTTGCAGCATAGCTTATGGACTCAGCAATATATGAGCCATGATCTGCCAAGCGTTCAAGGTATCTGATGGTCAATAGGTTGGCTACTATTGCTACTGGGTCTCCTTTGCATTTGCTAAGGTTCTTCAGATTCTCAAAGTACATGTCATCTGTTGAGGCTTCTATTTTACTCAACTCGAATATCATGGTCTCATCCATGGTCTCAATCATCTTAAGACTCATTTCCATCACTTTGAGGGCAGCCTCTCCGAGTTCCTTCAAGGTAAGGCGGTCATCATCAATGTCGCTCCACTGCCCTATCCTGTGCCGTATCTCACTGATATCCATAGCATATCTTCCATAACGTTCTAGGTCATACGCTATCTTGATGTAAGCCTTCAATATCCTGAGGTCACTTGCCATGGGCTGATTCAAAGCTATCAACTCAGTAGCTCTGTCCTCAACCTCTTCTGCGAGCATCTGCACAGTATTACTCCACATCTTGACCTCGGCGTAGTTATCCTCGTGTTTATAGAATCCATCCAAGGCTTGTCTCGTTGCATCAACTGATATTTTTCCCATCTTAAGCAAGAGCCCTTTGATCTGTCCTATTCCAATGTCTAATGGTCTGCTCATCTATCCAAACCTCCCTGTAATATACTTCTCAGTGAGTTCCTCTCTCGGGTTCTCGAATATGTCTCGGGTTGCCCCGAACTCGATTATCTCACCAATATACATAAACGCAGTCATCTCACTGACCCTTGCAGCTTGCTGCAAGTTATGAGTGACCAGTACAACCGTGTATTTCTCCTTCAATTCACGCATCAATGCCTCAATCTTTATCGTAGCGATTGGGTCTAATGCGCTGCAAGGTTCATCCATCAAAATAATGTCCGGGTTGATACTCAACGCCCGTGCGATACAGAGGCGTTGCTGCTGACCTCCACTGAGGCTGAACGCACTGTCATCAAGTCTATCTTTCACCTCATCCCAAAGAGCTGCGCCTCTCAGACTATTCTCTACGATCTTATCCAGTTCCTCCTCTTCAGCAACATCATGAAGAAGCGGCGCATATGCTATGTTGTCATATATGCTCATTGGGAATGGATTGGGTCTCTGGAACACCATTCCCACTCTTTTCCTCAAATCATAGACATTTATCCCAGATCCCATGATATTCTTACCATCGATCAACACCTCTCCTGTGCTCCGGGCAACCGGTATGATATCGTTCATCCTGTTTATCCCCCTAAGCAGGCTACTCTTACCGCAGCCGCTGGGGCCCATGAAGGCTGTGACAATGTTGCTCTTGACCGCTATGTTGATGTCTATAAGAGCGTGCTTCTCCCCATACCATAGGTTAAAGTCATTGAAGATTACCTTGTCTTGCGCCATTTTTGGTCTAAAACGTAAAAGTTCCTCGTTTATCTGATAACTCAATTTCCAAGCCTCCTCAAATAATAGTTTCTAGCCATCAAAGCCGAGACACTGACACCCAAAAACATGATCAATAATACAAGACTCGCCCCATAGGCGCGTTGTACACCCTCAACAGTATGAGCTTGGGTCGCTAACAAATAGATATACATGGGCAAGCTCCCCGTTGGGCTACTCAGACTCCTTGGGACGAATGCTTCAAGCCCTGAACCAGCTGTCAACCATACAACAGCTGTCTCACCAACCGCCTTACCCACTCCAAGCAGAACCCCTGTTAGTATTCCAGGCATAGCTGCAGGTATTACCACGTTGACAATAGTCTGCCATTTTGTTGCCCCTAGTGCTAGACTGGCTGCTCTGTATTCTTGTGGCACTGTTTTGATGGCTTCCTCTGATGCCCTAATGGTCCAGGGCAGCATCATGAAGCTCAATGATATTGCTCCAGCCAATAGGCTAGTCTTGAGTTGGAGATAGAATACTAGGAACTCCAACCCGAATAACCCAATAACTATACTGGGCATCCCGGCGAGGGTCTCGGTGAAGAACCTCACACTCTGTGTTATTCTGTTATCTGGGGCGTACTCAGCTAAGTAGATGGCTGATGCGATTCCTAATGGTGCACCAAAGAGTGTGCAGAGACTTACTAAATATACGCTCCCCATTATCTGGGGATAGATTCCACCATATTCGAATAATCTGGGTCTTGATGTGAGAAACTCTATGCTAATAATACCACTCCCATTATATCCAACCCAGATAAGAATCACAGGCAATATGATGAGGCTCAAAGCCACTGCAATTAACAAGAGTCGCTTCATTATTTTCTCTCTGCTTACTGGATTCAATTCTTATTCCTCCTTATGACAAAAGTAGCGACAAAGTTTAACGCAGTTACAAGTAGGAAAAGAACTACTCCAATAGCAAACAATGCGTGCTGATGCGGTGAACCCCACTCAGCGTAGCTAAACTCTATCGCAATCGTTGATGTAAGTGTTCGCGTCATATCTAGAATAGATGTGGGAATCCAAGGTGTCTCAGGGTTCCCTATTACCATCAAGACCGCCATAGTCTCACCTATTGCTCTTCCCACTCCCAAGACAATTGCTGCCCTGATCCCGCTTGAGGCAGCTGGTACGATTACTTTTGTTATTGTTTGCCACTGGGTTGCCCCTAATGCGAGACTAGCCTCTCTATACGATTTAGGTACTGCTCTTAGGCTGTCCTCTGTGAGGCTTATCAGATTGGGTAGGATCATGATGGCTAAAACGATCCATCCTGCTAGTATTGATTCTCCTCTGCCCCCAATGGTGTTTCTGATAAATGGTACCAGTATCATTAGACCAAAGAACCCGATTACAACTGATGGTATGCCAACGATAACCTCGACGCTGGATTTGATTATATTTCTAACCCAGAAAGGCGCGAACTCGGACAAATAGATAGCAGTAGGCACACCTATGAGTAAAGCGATGAATACCGCCCCAATAACAACCCACAATGTACCGATGATAGTAGGTAATGTACCAAAAAATTCTTGACCTGGTCGCCATTCAAGGCCTGTTAAAAAGTTGAGACTAAGCGCTGGTACGCCTTCTCTTATCAAGAAAAAGGTAATCAAAAACACTATTAAAGCTGAGAATGATGCGCTAAGGAAGAGAGCCTTCTCAATCAATGATTCAAGCTTCATCATATCACCTAATAGATTGGAATATACCCTAGCTCCTCCACCACTTTCTGACCCTCGGGGCCTTGTATAAACAAGATAAAAGAGGATTCAAGGTTGTTTGGCATACCTTTCGTAAACATCCAGAGTATCCTCGTAATTGGGTATGCTCCATTTTGGACATTCTCAACAGTGGCTTCTACACCATCAATTAAAACCGCAGAAACAGCCTCATCTACGTATCCTAGGCTAACATATGCGATTCCATACTTGTTATTGGCTACTGATGCCCGCATCTCACCGTTACTCGGCTTAACGCTAGCTGTGGATACGTAGTTTTTGTCTCCTAACACGTATTGCGTGAATACCTCTCGCGTTCCTGAGCCTTCTTCTCGGGTATACACCTCTATCTCATGATCTTCTCCACCTAAATCCTTCCAGTTGGTTATTTCACCACTGAAAACTTCTCCTAACTCTTCAAGAGATAAGTCGAGGGAGCCAGCCAATGGATTATCTGAGTTAATGATTACCGCTACACTATCCTTTCCAATGCTAAAAATTACCAGATCCGGATACCTCAGCAACTCGCTATCCTTAATATTCCTGCTTGACTGCCCTATATCCACCTCTCCGCTGCCAGCGGACTTTATTCCATGACCAGATCCTCCTCCCGCGACACTGATGTAAGTAAAAGGATGTTTCTCCATGAATAGATTCGCGCATTCTTGTGTAATGGGTAGTAGAGTGCTTGATCCGGCAACCGTGAGGTCTCCTGTTGGTATGGTGTCTCCACCTCCACTCGTTATCTGGTCTCTTAGATCGTTGATTACACCATTATATCTCAAAGGTCCGGCTAGTAGAAGGCCAATTATAACTCCAATCCCTAGAAATAGGTAGGTGGTTTGTTTTTTCCTCCTTCTTGACCTCAATTTTTTCCCCGTTATTTCCCTAACCTAACATCATTGAATAAATAAATTCCCTATATAGTATAAAGCTACACGCAACCTCTCTATTATCTTCCTATTTCTATATAGAATATAGAATATAGGGGGTGTTTGAATATATTTTCGATAAATATATTTACATCTAACGGATTATGGGGCGTAGGTAATCTACATTGTCATCAAGTCCGGGAGAGGAGCTAAGAAAAGTACAGGTAACTGGTGGCTCAACATTCATTATATCCTTACCTAAAGCTTGGGTAGAGCAAATGGGGCTACAGCGAGGTAGTGTAGTTAGAATCACACAGAAAGATGATCTCACTTTATGCTTGACCCCTGAAGGTGCAGACACTACAGATACACAGAAAAAAGTAATCATCAACCCGACTCAAGAAGATACACCCGAGAGCATTGTACGACGCGTGGTTTCCGCGTACCTTATGGGTTACAATATAATTCAACTCAGAAGCAATCAAGAGAGACTGGACAGTAGCCAAAGATTTAACGTCAAAGACTTTACACGCAAGAAACTCGTGGGAACAGAGATTCTAGCTGATCTCCCTCAAGACCTTACACTACAGGTACTTCTCAGCTACGCAGAACTCAGCGTAAAAGACGCATTACGACGAATGAGTGTAATAGCAGCAAGCATGCACAGAGACGCAATAATCGCGCTTGGTACTGATGACGTGAATCTAGCACGCGAAATAGTGGCAATGGACGATGAAGTAGACCGATTCAACCTATACATCATACGATTCCTCAAGGTAGCAGTAGTAGATGGGCACATTCTGAAAGAGAGCGGATTAAAATCATCCCGAGAATGCCTAGGCTATAGGTTAATAACAAAATCTGTTGAGCGTATGGCAGATCACGCAGTAAACATCGCACATAACAGACTCGAACTCACACTAAGCATCGTAGACAGTGAGTTACTATCTGAGCTCAAGAAACTCAGCGAGTTCGCATTAGAAATATTTGAGACCGCAATGGAAGCGGTTTTCGATGAAAACTACGCAGAGGCTGACGCTGTACTTGATATGGCACAACAGACACGAAACATGGAAGCCGAGATACTACACCTTATCGTCAAGCATGCACCTCCAGAGGAGGTACCAGCACTCAGATTGATCGTGGAAAGCATCCTCAGGACCGCTGAATACGGGGCAGATATCGCTGAGACCGTCCTAAACATGACAGTAAAAGACGCGGTACGCGAAGCCTAACACCTTTCTCCCTTTAGGAACCTTTTTTAAACCAGCGAACCACGGTGGAATACGCTTTGGGGCCGTGGTCAAGCTTGGTACGATTCGCGGTTCGGGTCCGCGAGATCCCCGGTTCGAATCCGGGCGGTCCCACCATTAACCCGATAAGAAATAATTAATGAAAAT
>CALGBN010000474.1 GCA_937877765.1 Candidatus Bathyarchaeota archaeon
GTGTCCTTCTGTGGCGTGTTCCCAGCTCATATTGACGCCAAACTCTTCACAGATGCGTATGGCTATTGCCACATCGTCGGCTCTGTGGGCGTGGACTCTCATGGGTATCTCGCCTTTGAGCACGGGTATGAGCGCCTCTAGTTTCAGGTCTTTCTCGGGTAATTTTTCGGGTTTATCCTTGAATTGTTCCTTTTTCTCCATGTAGGTCTTGGCTTTGTAGAGCCATTCACGCATGATACCCGCCTCACCCATGCGGGTAGCTGGTAGAACCTTGTTTTTACCGTAGACGCTCATGGGGTTTTCACCAAATGCAGCTTTCATGCCGCTTGGGTTCAGGATTAGCATCTCATCAACAGTGTTTTTTGGAGCCGTTTTTATCACGACCCCAGTGCCGCCGATGACATTTGCGCTGCCGGGTAGAATCTGTACAGTGGTTATGCCGTTCTCATAGGCAGCAGTTAATCCTCCCTCGTCGGCGTTTGCTTTGATGCCGTCAAGGGCTCTAACTTGTGGAGTGATGGGGTCTGTAGCCTCGTTTCCGTCGCGTCCAGCCCATCCGATGGCTTCCTCCCAGATGCCTATGTGACAGTGAGCTTCGACTAGTCCGGGTGTTACCCATTTTCCTCGTAGGTTGATCTCTTCAGCGTTTTTCGGTATCTTTACGTTCTGTCCTACGTCTATGATCTTGCCTTTGTCTATGAGGATGGTGCCTCGTTTGATGACTCCGTTTGTGATGGTGTTGATGTTCCCGTTTGTTAGGGCAATCATCATATCACCTTTAGAGGCTGTGGACAACCTCGCCGTTGATGATGACCTTCTGACACTTGGTCATAATATCCAACGGGTCACCACTCAACAACCTTAGGTCAGCGTCCTTACCTACCTCAAGGCTACCCACACGATCTCCAACGCCTATAATCTCGGCTGGGATAATGGTTATCGCCTTCAAAGCATAATCATAGGGCAAGCCCTCTTTGACGCTCAACGCTGCACAGATAGGTAGGAACCTGATGGTGCTGCCTACGGCATCAGTCTGGATGGAGAACTTGACGCCAGCATCGTATAGAGCTAGAGGCGTCTCGTAGCTGAGTTCCCTCATCTCCCATTTGCCTCTGCTTGTTAGGCTTGGGCCCCAGACCGCTGGTATCTTCTTCTCAGCGATATAGTCAGCGATCCTGTGTCCCTCTGTGGCGTGCTCCCAGCTCATGTTAACGTCGAACTCCTCGCAGACTCTGATAGCTGTGGCTACATCATCTGCCCTGTGGGCGTGTGCCCTGAAGGGGATCTCTTTTTTGACTACTGGAACCAGTGCTTCGAGTTTGATGTCATATTCTGGTTGCTTCTCAGGCTCGTCCTTGAATCGCTCCATCTTCTCCATATAGTTCTTGGTCTTCTGGAGCCACTCTCGCAGTACACCGGCTACACCCATTCTGGTGGCTGGCATCTTCTTTGCCTCAACGCCATAAACCCTCATGGGGTTCTCTCCGAAGGCGATCTTCATGCCGCTTGGGTTCTTGATGAGCATCTGATCAACCGTGGTCTTGGGCGTCGTTTTTAATGCGACGCCGTGTCCGCCGATTACGTTTGCGCTTCCTGGAAGCACCTGTGCTGTGGTGATTCCCTCATGGAAACTGAAGAAACGAAATCCCGTATGACT
>CALGBN010000475.1 GCA_937877765.1 Candidatus Bathyarchaeota archaeon
TAGAGAGGTCTCGTGGGCTCGGAGATGTGTATAAGAGACAGTCCTAGTGCTGGCTGCTGTTCTCACAAGCTTTTGCTGGATCTATACTCCCGCATTCAACAGTATCGTCATAGAGGCGCTTCCAAAGGAAAAACGAGGCACAGGATACAGCCTAGTGAACCTTATTACAAGAGTCTCTACCACACCTTCTCCGCTTATCGCGGGTTTCCTGTTCACAAGGTATGGCGTGGTAGGCACTTCAAGGATCGCTTATGGACTGGTATCAGTGGCTTTTCTCATAGCAGGAATACTAAGATTCAGACTTGAAGAAGAAACCGATAAACCAGAAGTAACAGCCAAAGCTGTGTTTTCTTCGCTGAGTAGCGCAAAGGAGTTCAGTGAAGGTATTAATGTCTGGAAAGAGGTGCCCAAATCGCTTACTGCGCTCTTCTCCATGGAGTTACTCTATCTCTTACCTAATATTATGTTCAACACTATATTGACCTTGTATCTTGTTAATGATCTCGGGATCAATGAGCTTCAGTTAAGCAGACTCGGAGCATTTATCGGTGTAACAATGATTATCTTCGCAATACCAGTTGGAAAAATCATCGATAAATATGGTCGAATAAAGCCTATACTCATCTGCTTTCTGCTGATACTGGTTACAATACCTGTTCTTCTTTTGGATGTTACTTTCACCCAGATTCTATTAGTAACGCCCATAATCGGATTGGTTAATGTAGTCTACTATAGCGCCACGCAGGCTCTATGGGCTGATCTGATACCCGAGGATAAACGTGGTAGAATCCTTGGGAGTCAGAACTTTTTTGGACTTATAGTTGTAGCTATTGGAAGCGTGGCTGGTGGTTTACTTTATGATCAGGTGAGTCATCAATTACCCATATTGATCTATTGGTTCATCAATGCCCCATGTTTCATAATTACATGGCGTTACATCAAGGAGCCAGATAAATCAGAAGAAGTAATGGAAGAGTAGATCAAACCTTCCATGGCGAATCATGTACATTCCACTGTGACGCATTATCTCTCTGATACGCTGCCTCTGAACAGGTTTGTAACAGTGAATCTCACAGTTTTTACAAGTAGGCTTAGGGTCCAGTGGACAGACCTCTCTCCTATGCACAGCGTATTCCAGTGTTTCCCGGCACTCGCTGCACAACTCAACACCCATACAGTTAGTTTTCCCGGCGTCCCGGTGTTTTGTGCGGCAGTATATCTCGATAAACTGTCTCAAGACATCGATGTCCTTCTCGACCTTGGAATCCATACCAAGGCACTCCTATCACAATATTTGAACTTATATCAAAGTCCAAGTCAGTAACACTATGAAGTGAATCCAATTCGTATCAGACCGACTCGTGGAACAGATAATAAAAGGCGAGAAAACCGCCAGCGTTGTCTCACTGGAGGAAGTTGATCTGGATGAGGACGAGTATAACCATTCCTTGGTTGTGGGTCACTCCTACGAGGTCTATGATAGCCAGTTAAAGCCAAGATGCGCTATCAGGGTCACCGCCATGGAGCTATGCAGATGGGATAATATACCTGAAAGGCTCTGGAGAGGCGAGACCAATACGGATGCAGATGAGTTCAAAGCTGATCATGTAGATTATTTTGATGATCCTTCTGATGATTTTGAGTTCGTTGCCTACTATTTTGAGTTAGCACACGAATAGTTTTAATAAGTGGGGGTGTTCCTCATCCTCAGATATACGGAGTATCGTTTCGACCTTATTCTTTGTATCAAGTCACGAAATAGGAGTGAAATATATGGGTTATAGAGAAAGGCGCAGGTACGACCGTGGTCCCCGTGAGATGCACAAGATTATCTGCAGCGACTGCGGACAGGAAGCCGAGGTTCCATTCAAACCAACCGAGGGTCGTCCAGTCTATTGTCAGGAATGCTATAAGAAGCACCGTCCACCACGCAGGTACTAGAT
>CALGBN010000476.1 GCA_937877765.1 Candidatus Bathyarchaeota archaeon
TACAGGTGATTTTCAGAAGGTCACCTGTTACTGCTCTGGGAGTGCTCTCTAAGTTGTTAGGATCTATTTCTTCTACTGTACGGGCACAAGCTAGCCAGTTAATATCTTGAAGTGTTTCTTTTTCCTCGTATCTGAATGAGACATCTTTGTACTCTATCTTGCCTGAAATCTCTTTTTTAATGGGTTTCTCTGCTTCAGGCACGTCTTCACCTACGTCTATGACCTCAAAGACTCGTCTCGCACTCGCTATAGCATCATTATAGAACATGATTAGCCGTGCAAACATCCTCATGGGTCCAACCAGTTGAGCAAAATATACCCCAAAAAGCACCATCTCCCCAATAGACAATCGACCAGTCTGAGCTTCCTGCCCTGCGTAGAAAATAATTAGGGCTACTCCTATAGCGACCATGAATGTGCTGCTGGGTCCATAGAGGTCTTGGATTAGTGCTGCTTGAAGACTTGTATCCACGTATTCTGTGTTCTTTTCTTTGAATCTCTCAAGAAAACTCTCCTCTACTCCATGGGTCTTTATGAGTTTATGACCTACAATCCCCTCCACCAGCACATTATTCAGGTCTCCAAACTGGTTTTTTGAGCGCCTCAAATACCCGCTGATCCTGCTGGAGTACATGTGAGTGCTCAGGAAGATGAATGGTAATGGGATGCAGCAGACAAGGGTAACCCTTGGATCAATACGATACAGAATGTATAATGTGAAAAGAAACTGCATACCGTGCCTGAATATTTCTCGTACTGTCTCGCTGTAAAACAGGTCAACTGCTCCAAGGTCGCTTGTTACCCTGCTGATGATTTGTCCAGACATCACTTTATCCAGATAAGAGAACGACTTGTCAATCAAGGCTTCATAGAAATCCCGCCTCATAACCCGTAGAATATTTTGACTCAGTGTTGCCCGTAATGTGATATGGACCACGTGGAAGACCCCGCGTATAACCGCCAAACCAACAATCATACTACATAGTATAATCAATAATCCAGTAGGGTCAGTTACACCCGTCCAGTTCTTCACCAACTCGATAAACCAGTGAGTATTACCGGGAACCGGTACCAAGATATAGTCAATAATCAAAGCAACAATCAGTGGAACTATCAACGCAAAGATTCCGTGTCTCCCAAAAGCTGTCAAAACGATTCCTATGAAGACGCCCATGAACGGCTTCATATACCCCAAAAGCCTCTTGGTAAGTTCCCAGTTAGACGGATTATAATCGGACAAAGGATACCCTACTGAATAAAGTCAACATACTTAGTATATAGAAGATTCCAGAAAAACCAGTCTCCGGCACTGGACAAGCATTAAACCATTAAACAATATTATTAACCATGAAACCCAGCCCCATGCAACAGCGCCTACTTGATCGCGTTGAAGAAGACCGCGAAGAGATCATAGCGTTCCTCAGAGGCTTCTTACAGGTACCGAGTCCAAACCCACCCGGAGATACAAGACAAGCCACCAGATACATCACAGAATATCTTGACTCAAAGAACATAGACTACAAAGTAGTAGGACCAGATCCTGAGAAACCAAACATCGTCAGTACACTCGACACTGAGAAACCCGGCAGACACCTGATACTCAATGGGCACATTGACGTATTCCCCGTTGGAAACCCTGACGGATGGAGCCATAAACCATGGGGCGGAGAACTCGTAGACGGTAAAATCTATGGAAGAGGTGCCTGCGACATGAAAACAGGTACCACTGCGTCCATCTACACATACGCTGTGTTCAACGAGCTTGTTGATGAAATCAAGGGAAAACTAACCCTCACAGCGGTTAGTGACGAGGAGACCGGTGGAAGACTAGGCGCAGGTTGGCTTGTGGAGAACATGCCCGAGACCATGGGTGACTGTGTAATCAACGGTGAGCCAAGCAGCCCCTACACCATCAGATTCGGTGAAAAAGGCATACTCTGGCTACACGTCACAGTCAGGTCCAAGGGTGGCCACGGGGCATATCCTCACCTGAGCCCCAACCCCATAAAAATAGCAGCTAAACTAATCACAGAACTAGAAACCCTAAATGAGACCCCAGTAGACTATCCGCCAAACCTCCTCAAGGCTATCAATGAGGGTAGAGTAGAAGCAGAGAAAGCCCTAGGAACAGGTGGCGCCGATGTCATGAGCAGGCTTAGCGTCAACATAGGCTCCATCACTGGAGGCGTCAAGATAAACGTCATACCAAGAGAATGCAGCTTCGAGGTTGATTTACGGCTTCCACCGGGGCTCAGCCGGGAACAAGTACTCCCAAGAGTAGAAGCCATCTTAGACAAGTACCCTGGGGCAAGCTATGAGGAGATACGTTATGATGGTCCTCTATGGAGTCCGCCAGATTATGAGATGATTGAAACCATGAGAGCCAATAGCCGACTTCTTGGGATAGACCCCAAGCCAATAATCAGTCTCGGGGGCTCAGACCTCAAGTTCTGGAGAAGCCACAAGATTCCCAGTTATTATTATGGTCCAATGAACCACGGTATGGGCACAGTGGACGAATACGTAGAAATTGAAGAATTAATGCACATAGTGAAGGTGCATCTTCTCTCAGCCTATCAGTACCTCACACAGTAGTAGGTGTTTTTATCTTCCTACCTGTGATACGCTCCAACTCGGTCTTAACCGTCTCAAACTCGCTGCTTCCGCCGCCACGAGCCCAGTATCTGCGTCCATCTTTTGCTTCAAAAAACTCATAGACCTGATAATATGGTTCCTTGTTTAGGGTTGATTTTACGAGGAGGTATCTGCCAATCTCCGCTAGCTTCTCGCTGTCTTCCGGGAGTTTTTTCTTAGGATTCATCTAACCATCTGATCATATACATATAGACAAGGGTATGAGATAGCAGTTGTGTATATTTCGTCCGTAATTACAGACGAAATACCATCTCAGGGGTATCCAGTTAATTTCTTATACAGATATTGTGATGCTTTTTCATGGTTTTACGGGGGCAGATTGGGTGAGTATTATTGATGTTCATGTGCATTTGACGCCAAGGTGTTTTGTTGACGTGGTTCAGAAGGGCGGTGACTGGTATGGTATGACTGCTGAGGATGGTGAGCTTGATAACCCGAAGAATCTCTGGACCCCGGAGCAGCGTATCGCCGAGATGGACCGGCTTGGGCTTGATATGCAGCTTGTATCGCCGACTGATGTCTTCTATCAGTACCATCAGGAGCCTATGGTGACCGCAAAGATAGCCCAAGAATGCAACACTGTGATATCTGAACTTGTATTGGCATATCCTAAACGGTTTATGGGATTAGGCACGTTACCCATGCAGGATATTGATCTCGCGTTGGCTGAGTTGGATTACGGGATGAATAAGCTGGGTCTGAAGGGTTTCATGATCGATGATCACGTGAATGGTGTCACCTATGATGATCCGGTGTTTGATCCCTTCTGGAGACGTGTTGAACGTCTTGGGGCATTTATGCTGGTACATCAGTATGGTCCAACTGTCACCGAGACCCGTACAAGAAAATACTTCCTCCACAACACAGTGGGAAACTCAGTTGATAGAGTTCTCACCTTTGGATGTCTTGTGGGCGGTGGTGTGATGAATAGGTATCCTAAGCTCAAGATATGTCTTGGGCATGCTGGTGGTTTTGTTCCCTATGCTGTTGACAGGATGGATAAGGGCTGGGCGATGTTCCCTCAATACCGTGGAGAAGCAACAGAACCGCCTAGCGCTTATGTTGACAGATTCTACTATGATACCACTACCTTCACTGACAGGAATCTAAGGTTCCTCGTTGATATGGTTGGAGCCGATAGGGTTGTTTTAGGTTCTGATTGGCCTGCACCTATGGCTGTGAATGACCCTGTTGGCGCGATTAGGGATTCACCTGTCCTGAATGATAAGGAAAAAGAAGCTATTCTCTGGGGGAACATTGGTAAAGCTCTAAACTGAGCTTATTTTCCGTGGAGCCACTCTGGTTTACTGTACTCTGGGTCAGGGTATTTGTAGAATCCTTTCCCTGTTTTCACCCCGAGATCGCCTTGTTTGATCTTGTCTAGGAGTATCTTGGGTGGCTTGTCTCTCTTTTCTCCTGATTCCCGGTAATAGACCATTTCGATGTCACGTACAACATCTAAGCCTACTCGGTCCATCATTCCAAAGGGTCCGATGTCTGTCTTGTATAGGCTCATCCACGCTCTGTCTACGTCCATAAAGTCTGCTACCCCTGTGTCTGCTACTGTGAGACATTCTTTTTTGATGGCTCTCCAGACCCTGTTGAAGATGAAACCGGTGCTCTCCTTTAACACCATAAGGGGGTATACGTCTATGCTGTGGCTGTAGGCTCGTGCTTTCTCAATGGCTTCATCAGTGGTATAGCTGCCTTTCATTAGCTCCAGTACGCTTCTTCTCCATGGGTAGCCGTAGAAATGCATGTTTAGCACTCGTTCAGGGTGTTTTGTGGCATCCTCGATATGTGATATTTTGATGCTGCTGCTGTTGCTACAGATTATTACATCTGGTTTGCATAGTTTGTCGAGTTCTCTGAAGACCTCTCGTTTGATGTCCAGTTGTTCTACCACTGCCTCGATTACAATATCAGCGTCTTTTACTGCTTCTGGGAGGCTTGTGGTGTAACTTATTCTCTTTTTTATCTCATCTATCTGGTCCTGATTGATTTCCTCTTTACTGATCCATTCCTGGATATACTCTTCAACGCTGCTCTTTGAGACATCAAACGCCTTCTCTGAGACATCATGCATAGAAACAGTGTATCCGTTACGTGCTGAGAGGGCTCCGATCTGGGTTCCAAGGAAACCTGAGCCAACGATACAAAGCTTAGTCATTACTTCAGCTCCAGTATCTCACGTGCCTCATCAGGTGAAGCTATGGGTCTCTCCAATTCCTTAGCAATATTCACAGCTTTCCTTACAAGATCAGCGTTGCTTCGTGCTAGTTCTCCTCTCCTGAGATAGACATTATCCTCGAATCCGACTCGTACATGTCCACCCAGTACTGTGGCGATGGCTGCCATGGGTATCTGGTTTCTGCCCAGTGCACAGACGCTCCATGTCCAGTTTTCTGGGAGAAGATCAACACTGTACTGTAGCATGCGTGGGTTGGGTAGGAAACCTGTGCGTCCCACCATCACGAACTGGACGTGTAATGGCTCGGGTACGATTCCTTTGACTGCGATCTGTTTGCAGACATTGATCATGCCGGTATCGTAGACCTCGTGCTCTGGTTTGACACCATGCTTCACCATGTATCCACACCAGCGTTCAAGCATGCTAACCGTGTTAAGAAATATCTCGCCTGTAGGATGCTCTGCCCATCGGTTCATGGTGCCCATGTTGAGGCTCATCATCTCTGTGCCGATCTTACAACGCTCTTCAACGAGACGGTCCCAGACTTCAGGTGGGTTGCCGACTCTTCCACCCCCTGTGGTGAGGTTGATTATAACATCAGTCTCTTCTCTGATGCGTTCAACGTATTCTCGCATCAATGGGTTTGGGTCTCCGCTGTATGCTTCGCCTGTCTCTGGGTCTTTGGCGTGTAGATGAACCACGCTTGCACCTGCTTCAACGCAGGCAAGTACTTCGGCTACGATTTCGTCTACTGTGCTTGGTACGTATGGGGTGGTCTCTTTTGATACGTATTCTCCGCCGGTTACCGCTGCGGTTACTATGAGTTTCTCCAACTTGATCATTTAACCGTTGTTGAATCTTGATGTTAATCCTTTCCTTAGCCCTCTTCTAGAAAAAATAGATAAAAAACGAGAACTTGGAAATAATGGGTTTAGGACTCGATTACTTCGCCGTTGCTGGTTACTGTGCCGCTCCAGTTGAAGCCTGTGCTCGTGTTCTGGATGGTTACAGAGTACTCTGGGAACTGTACTACTGGGTAGCTGATGGTTACAGTCCAGTAGCCGCTGATGTAACGGATGGTGGATGCTCCCACAAGGTTCTCTGGTGTGGTTACTTCACTGATCCAGTTTCCCGGGAAATCTATCTTATACTGTTCTGCGACATAGTCTAATACGATTTCTCGTGCTTCCTCTAACTCAAGATACTCTTGGGGTATAATCTGCTCTTGGTTGAGTTCATCCCACTGGTCATCTATTACAGCTGAGACTACTTCTCCTTCAACGATTGTTATCTCTATCTCATGGTTTGTGATGCCTTGGGCGATGAATGTGCCTTCTCGGTCACCCCACCCTGCATGTGCTGTGTCAAAGCTGATCACAACTACATGCTGGACAGGATCACTCTCCAACATATAATAATCCAATATGGTTATCGAGTCCTCGATACCGTCGAAGCTATAGGTGGCTCCGTTTTTCAGGAAGTTAAGCGCGATTTGTTCAATGTCAGTGTTTTTCTGGTTCTGCATAGCGCTGGTGTACATCACCGCTGATGTGATGCCTAGGCTCAGCACCAGTGCAGCCATCAGAGTTTTTCTCATATTCATATTTGGTCAAACCCACAATACACTGGCAACGATATTATCCCATGTTTCAGAACAAACCAACAAAAAAGTTGAATAAGTGTTCAATACAGTAGAACAATGCTACCAGCCGATTGCATAGGGTTCTCCGGTACGGGGTGAGGCGCCTCCAGATATCAAACCCGACACAGGATCATATCTGATAGCCAGACAACGTCCATGACTCCAAGGCTTGCTAATCTTCACCTTGTGACCACGCCTACTCAACCCCGCTGCTACTTTCTCAGGTATCCTTGGCTCAATGCTTATCTCACCGGGTCTGACTGGATGGGGCCAGAAGCTAGCCGGGAAATGACTGGTATGCGCTGTGGGGGCGTCAAGTGCTTCCTGCACATTCATGCCGAATACAACATAGTTGAGGAAGAACTGGAGTGTCCACTGGTCTTGTTTGTCTCCTCCCGGTGTGCCGAACACCATGTATGGGTTGCCTTCTTGTGTTACGAGGCTTGGTGTTAGTGTTGTGCTGGGTTTCTTTCCCGGTTTCAATGCCTCTACGTGGTCTGGGTCGAGGTGTAGGAACTGGGCTCGTGTGCTTGTGGGGAACCCGAGACCCGGTATGAGGGGACTTGTTCTTAGCCATCCGCCGCTGGGTGTGGCTGAGATCATGTTGCCGTATTGATCTACTGCTTCAATGTGAACCGTATCACCCTCAAAGAAGGGCTTTGCTCCGCTTTCCTCTAGCATAAACGGCTCTACGCCGCCGGGTCTTTGAAGCATTGATGCTTCTGGTGTTATCTGTTCTGCTCTTTGTTTTGCATATTCTCGACTCAACAACCAGTCAAGAGGTACATCTTCAAAGGCTGGGTCTGCGTAGTAGTGTTCTCTGTCTGCGAAGGCTAGTTTGGCTGCCTCCATCAATGTGTGGATGTATTCTGCTGTGTTGTGTCCAAGTGATTCCAAGTCGTAGTTTTCCAGTATTCTAAGTTGCTGAAGGAGTACTGGTCCCTGTGTCCATGTATCACACTTGTGCACATCAAGCCCCATATAGTCAACATGCACTGATTCCTCAAAGCTTGCCCTGTAACCGCTGAGGTCATCAAGGGATAACAAACCATGATTTTCCTTGCCGTAGACATCACGGCATTTGAAGCTCTGCATGAAATCAATCATCTTCTCCGCCACAGGACCCTCATAGAAATACTTCCGGGCAGCATCAAAACCGGCTTCCCTGCTTGTCTTCGCTGCCTCAACGTACTCTTTTCTTATCGCTTTGAATGTTCTCGCCCAGTCAGGGTTATTGATTAATTCACCCACTAATGGCGCTCTACCTTCTGGTAGGTAGACCTTTGATGTGGTTGGCCACTCCGTGCTGAACCGGTGCTCCAGTTTCTTGAGGAACTCTGCTAATGTTGGGAACATTGGGAACCCCTTACTGGCTATCCTAATGGCGGGATCAAGTACCCTGTCTAATCCCATTGAGCCATATTCTTCTAATGTAGTTAGCCATGCGTCATATGCTCCGGGTACACATGCGGGGGTAAACCCATCCTCGGGGATCATGGGGTAGCCCTGTTCCTTGAACCAGTCTATGGTCGCTGCCATAGGTGCTGGTCCCTGACCATTAACAGAAACCACCCTATCATCATGATAAAACAGAATAGGGCACTCACCAGCGGCGCCAATCAGATGTGGCTTCAGTAGACCCAGACAGAACCACATTGCAGCGCCTGCGTCAAACACGTTTCCGCATTCTTGAAGTACTCTGAGTCCCTCGACTGATGCGAGGTAGTGTGTTGATGCTACTACTCCGTTGGTGCCCTGAATCACCGGTCTTGTGGTAAAGCCCATGAGATAGTTTTCTACGTTTATCTATTTATCATAATTGAAGCATAACAGGTTAATCTCTAATTCGAGATATGAGATTAGGTTTTTATGATCAAAAAATCAACTAGAACCAGTAATCATGAAATCCAAGCTCGTTAAAGAAACATTTCTACTGAAGCTAGCGCCTGATCTGGAACGAGAACTACCTCTTGTTACTCTAACCGGTACGGATCACCAGATCGCGTCATTCGTAATGCTGGGTGATGTAGAACTCAACGCAAAATGTGCAAAGCTCCTCGTGGATCAGATGAAACAGCGGGGTCTATTGGATAAGTTCGATATGCTAGTCGCCTTGGAGGCTAAGGGTATTGCTTTGGCTCATGAATGCGCCCACCTGTTAGACTTTCCCTATTATGTGGTTGTCCGTAAATCAGTGAAGAAATACATGCTTGAAC
>CALGBN010000477.1 GCA_937877765.1 Candidatus Bathyarchaeota archaeon
CCATAGATTAGCTTCCGGTGCTGATACAGGCAACCATCGATGATGCTATTCGGGTCCATCTGGTCCTTGATGGGCTGTGTCTGCTCCCACCCTACTCCAAGGGTCTCGGGGGTTGCCCTCCAACAGAACAAACAGCTCTGGGTACAGTGACCAAGACTAGGCGTCATCTGCATACAGCGATGTGTAGGTATCCCGTAAAACGTGTTCTTGTAGCAAGTCTCTTCTCCACCAGTGTTCAGGCTACGACTGAGCCAGTGACATGTCTTAACCGCACTGTGCTCACCTACCAACCTGTATTTTTGTTTGTAGTAGAGTGCCTTGAACTCCTCGGGGAGGCTCATGGCTTTCATGATACAAGGGATGAAAATAAGTATAGCCCCCAATACCTGCACCGTTAAATCACCAAACGATATCTCTGATACATGGCATCAAAAGGCAAACAATTCAAGGAAATAATCAACAGCAAAGGACTACACCTACGTCCATGCGCCTACGACGCACTATCAGCCCTTCTAATCCAACGAGCAGGCTTCGATATAGTAGGCACCACAGGCTACGGCATATCTTCGTCTCTCATCGGACAACCCGACATGGGCCTCGTAGGCTACCATGAGATGTTGGAACGCACACGAACCATCGTAAACGCAGTAGACCTACCAGTAGACGTTGACGTGGACACAGGATACGGAAACGCCCTGAACGCGCACTGGACCACCATGAACTTCGCAAGAATCGGAGCAGCCAGCATTAGATTCGAGGACCAAGTATGGCCCAAACGCTGTGGACACATGGCTGGAAAACAAGTAATCCCTGAAACAGAGATGCTTCAGAAGATCAAGACCGCTGTTAAAACCCGCGACACAGAGAACCCAGATATGGCTATCGGCGCACGCACTGATGCACGAACCGTAAACGGGTTTGATGACGCTCTCCAACGAGCCATTGCATACGCTGAGGCTGGAGCGGACTATGTCTACGTAGAGGCTCCTCAGAGCCTAGATGAGGTTGAGAAACTCGTAGACAAGGTACCAGCGCCCCTAGCCTTCAACGTTATCCCCGGAGGCAAGACACCGCCATTCACATTCGAGGAACTGGAGTCAAGAGGAGTAAGCTACGTATCCGTACCCATGATATGTCTCTATCCAGCTGCAAAAGCCATGGTGGAAGCACTAGAAGAGCTACGCCACGACAGAGACATCAGAAAGATAGCCGAGATGGGTGTCTCGTGGGCAGAGTTCAACAACCTGGTAGGCGTCAACCGGTGGAGACGATTAGAGATAGAAGCCTTGAGCGAGGAAGAACTCATCAAAAACTATGGAACCAGCGACCTCAACGAGATCATAGAAAAAGAGCTAGCCGGAACTGAGAAAGTCTGGAAAAAGTAACTACTCTACCTCATAACCCGGCTCAAAACTGTGCCCCCAAGGAAAAGGCGTAGGCCGACTTCTAGGATACAGCTCTAATATCCTCTCTCTAAGTCTCATATCATGCTCTGTAAAGGCACCATCCTCAAACTGGCTCAATATCGCCCTATGAGCATTCATATGAACCCGCATCCGATCCGCTGTCACAATCAACTCCAAACGATCCTCCTTGAAAAGACTCACCTCAATATTAGAACCAGGAAACAATCGACGAGCAACACCGAACTCCTTAGAGAGAACAGGCTCCAATGCCTCCATGTTGTTGCCCTTCTCCCAACGATACCTGATGTATCTATACATCACAGATAAACCAATTAAATCACACAATATAACCCTATAACAAAAAGTAACAACAATTCCTACAGGAAAATTTTTTTCCCAAAGTACCCACCAGTAGACACCAATAAAAAGAGAAGGGTTAGTATCCGTAGATACCCCGGAACTTGTCATCAAGATACTCGATAAAAGGCTCCACTACAAGACCCGTCCCTGTCACATGCTTCACCAAGTCCTCAGGGTCATACAGGTTCGCGTAGCCATACACGTTCTCAGTCATCCACGCCTTGATGTTCTTATACACACCCTTCTCTACATCACCCTTCCAATTCGGCAAGTCCTTGTCAAGCTTCGTCAACCAGACACCATCATAGATATTACCCAAAGCATAACTCGGGAAATAACCAAACAAACCACTCGCCCAGTGAGTATCCTGCATAACACCCTCACTATCATTCAGAATCTCCACGCCAAGATAATCCATGTATTTCTGGTTCCAGACCTCTGGGAGCTCAGAAACCTCCACCTTGCCACTGAACAAGTCACGCTCTATCTCAAACCTGATGATTATATGCATGCCATATGTAACCTCATCAGCCTCTATCCTGATCTTACTAGGCGCCACATAGTTAGCCGCATGAAGCATCTGTTCTCTATCAATGTCTTTGAAGGTATCACCGGTGAGTTTCTTCAACAAAGGCAGATAATAGGTCCAGAACTCAGAACTCCTACCCACCATGTTCTCAATAAACCGGCTCATCGACTCATGAATACCATAACTCGCACTCGTCCCAATAGGCTGATACATCCACTTCATAGGCAAACCCTGCTCATAGAGACCGTGACCACCCTCATGCAGTATGCTGTAGATGCTGCTCATGAACTGGTTTTCATGATAATTGGTCGTAATCCTAACATCAGTATAGTAACCTGTGGTGAACGGATGCTCAGTAGTATCGATACGACCACCAGCGTTCTCCGATTTAATATCATAAAGAATGAAATCCGCCATCTGTTCACCGATCTTCTCCTGAACCGCAACAGGCACAGGACGTGATAGGAACCCGGCATCCACATTCTGATGCTCCAAGACCTTATCCATGACCTTCGTTAGCCCCTTCCTCATACCGTCAAAGATACGTGTGATGTTATCAGCGGTCATCTTGGGCTCAAAGTCATCAATCAAGGCATCATAGGGTGTCTTTGCACCCTTAATATCCATCAAAAGCTCCGCTTTCTTCTCTGTGAGGTCCTTGATCTTCACAAGCTCAGGCATAAACAGTTTCCAGTCCTTGGCAGCCTTCGCCTTCTTCCAAACATTAACACCCACAGTCTGTTGTTTAACAATATCAACCACCAGTTTCTCGGGAAGCTTGGTAGCTTCATCATACGCTTTACGCGCGAGATACACGTTACGCTTTTGCACCTTATCCAGTGAATCATATCCTGAGTCCTTCTGGATGGCGTCCAGCACCTTACCTACCTCTGGATTGGTCAACAGTTGATGCGCGGTTTTTTCAAGAAACGCCAGTTGCTGGCTCTTCAACTCGACGCCCTTTGGAGGCATCTTTGTCTCCATATCCCATTGAAGAATCGCTCCAGCGCTCTGTACAACCGCAAGCTCCTTACTCTGCTCAAGAAGCCGTTTATAATTCTCTTTCAGACTTGACATAAATGAAAAACAACGGTGAACTGCTTTAAGGTTTCTAAAAACTAGAACATCGCAGGATAGAAAACATCATAGATCAACAACTCCTCCACCACGTTGAACGTCCTGTGCTTGAGACCCTTAGGCACCACAACGAAGACTCCCGGGTTCAACGGGAACTCACCACGGTCCTCGATCCACATAGTCGCTTTACCAGATAACACGTAGATTATATCTGCTTCATTTGGGTGCACATGTTCCTCGATCTCAGAACCCATCTTACACCTGACTACAAAACAAGTAATAGCCGCATCATCCTCTCGCCGTGAATACAGTGTTCTCATGCCTACATCCGCTAGAAACGGGTGACTCGTCTCAGGGGTCTCGGCTAGGATTCTTACAATACTCATAGAAATAGGTTGGATTGTGAAGTGAAAAGATTATTTGAGGAGATACTGGTCCAGAACCTCACGTGCTTCTTCACGTTTCTTCTGGAAATCGGTAAGGAATACTTCAACACGTTTGGCAAGAGTCTTCTTACACTCGCCGCAGAGTATCTCGCCATTTTTACACTTCATTTCGCGTTCAACGAGTGCCGCGTCATTCTCCTCAAACATGAAGTAATAGTAAGCATAGACGTTACATATTTCGGGTCTTCCACCCAACTCACACTGCTCCTCAACAGTATCTCGTCCTCCTGTGAATGCTTTCATCACCTTTTTTCCCGCCTTCTTCGGTGGATCTGTGGTGAATATAGCGGAATCCGGTTGGCTTGAGCTCATTTTACCGCCTTCAGCGAGTCCGGGTAGGAACTTTGCGTGGATCTGAGCTGGTTTATAGTAGCCTAGTTTTTCGGCGATGTCTCGTGTCATTCTCCAGTATGGGTCTTGGTCTATGGCTGCTGGTATCAGACATGGTGTGTTTTTTCCTTCTCGTTCTGATTCAAGGAAGCAAGTCATGGCTTGCATTGCTGGATACCATACTATTCCGATGTTGTTGCTGTCGTTGAACCCGAATATTGCTTTCGCAGTGTTATAGGTGACCTTCTTTGAGACATTCAAGGCGATCTTGTAGAGGTGTCCTATGTGTTCTGTGTCGCTGAATATGTGGGTTTTCTCTGGGTCCAAGCCACACGCTATTACATCTAAGGCGTTCTCATAGGTTAACGCGATAGTCTCCTCCAGCGTTAAATCGTCTCGTTGGAGGAATTTTTCGTCGTCTGTCATCTGGAAGTAGAGATCGGCGTCAAAGGCTTCTTGCAGATACTTGCAGAAGAACCATGGGAGGAGGTGTCCTAGGTGCACATGTCCACTTGGGCCTCGCCCAGTGTACAAGCCTACTTTGTTTCCCTTCTCGTATTCCTTGATCCACCAGTCAGTGTCTCTGTGGCTCAGGTATACTCCTCTTCTTAGCTGCAGGTGTTTGAAGCCTGCGTGTTTGGCGATTTTTTCTTCTATCTCTTTGGTCATGCGTTGGACTCCGAATTGATCTATGAGTTTGTCGTAGTCTATGTCTCCGCTGACCTCCCAGGGTGTCACTACCATCTCTTTTTTTGGTTCATCTGTCATTTTCTTGTCCGTCCTTTATGGTTAGCACTATTTGGGTGTTTTTGGTGCTGGCGTGTTGGCTAGGGTTGTTAGAATTTGTTTCCTCCGTTAGGAGGAGCGTGTCCAGTCCGAGTGATACACTCTCATTCCCTATCCCATTGTATTTGCGGTGCCTGTTTTTAAAAAGGTATTCGTAACCAGTCCAGTTGTTTGTACATGGTATGTATTTGATGGTGGGTGGTTTAGTCGTATATTTTGTTATTATCTTCTTTTGGTGTCTACTGGTGGGTACTTTGGGAAAAAAATTTTCCTGTAGGAATTGTTGTTACTTTTTGTTATAGGGTGTTACCCTATGGATTCAGAGGGTTTAGTGTGTAATAGTTGGGGGAGGGTCTATGTTTCTTGAGTCTTCTTAATCTTCTTGACCATGTGGACGCTGTCTACATAATCTCCCTTGTACTTTACACCATCCGGATAGGCGCCTATTGGTTTGTATCCTATTTTTTCGTAGACGTGTATTGCTCGTTCATTGGTGCCAATGACTTCTAGTGCAAGGTATTCGATTCCCAGCCTTGGTGCATATTTTTCGATCTCTTTCATCATCTCTTGACCGATACCGGCTTCACGATAACCCGCCTTCAATGAGATTCCCAGTGTACCATAGTGTTTGAGGCGGCCAAACCTTGGCCCAATCTCGGTGCTTCCCACCATGTGGTCGTCAACTTCTGCCACTATACACATGTGCTCGTCTTTCTCTAGGCGTTTGAGGTTGTTTGCTACCCATTCGATTTCTTCGTTTCGTGTTTTCTTTGTGTCTAC
>CALGBN010000478.1 GCA_937877765.1 Candidatus Bathyarchaeota archaeon
TGAGGGTACTCCGTTGACTTATGGGGGTGCGTTTGTAGCTCCAAGGCGTATGAAGGTAGGCACCATGCATCTCGGATACAGTGATGGCTATCTACGGCAGCTAAGCAAGAAGGGTATCGTGAATGTTCAAGGCAAGATTTGTCCAATCATTGGAGGTGTTAGCATAAACCACCTCATCATAGACTTATCAGACACTGACGCCGAGACCGGTGACATCGTTGAAGCCATCAGCCTAACAGGGCCCAATGATGCTCACAGTTTATGCGAGATAGCTGATTTGGAGCCTTACCAGTTGGCTGTGTGGATGAGTCCCATTACTCCGAGAGCCTACTACATGGGTGGGAAACCCGTAGCCCTAGTCGAGCCAAAGCTAGGTTAAGCCACCTTTACTCTAACTTCTCCCTTGGGTGAATTTTCCCAGATTTCATCAAAGAGGTCCTTACACCATTTATGTGCTCTATCATCCTTTGATTTGAAGGCTAAATAATCCAACTCGCCATCAAGATTGGCGAAGGATAAAGCTCCTACCTCCTTCTCGTTGAACGCCATAAAAACAGGCACAATATCAGGTTCACGCTGCAGTATCTTGCCTTCTTGTATCTGTTTCAAGACCTTCCCAAGCAGCTCATCTCCAATTCTCTTAGCGATATCCTCTGACAACCTCCACCCCTTGGGGCGCATCACCTTAATTTTAACGCCTCGATCTACCGCATCCGTCATGGGATTGTACAGGTTCATAACCATCTGGTTCATCAATTATTATCTGCTACTCACAGCCGAGATGCTCATCAGCTTCATAGCTATCACAGTGCTCGGTCTACATACTACCAGACCAATCATCTTACCGATAATCGGATCAGTGACGGCCCTGACTGGGCTCACAGGCACCATCCTACTTTTCGCGTTAAACCTGAAACCCAACTGGAGAACAGACCTTGCAAAGGCAAAACTCAGCCTCGGAAACATACGTCATTATATTGTCTACGGTGGTTTCCTAGCCCTATTCCTCACTATAGGTGCCATCCTTGATCAATATACAGGGCTTGGATACAACCCAAACACCGATCTTACCACCCTTATTACCGGTGCATTCAACGCCCTCATTCTCTCCCCTTTTCTGGGCTTAACCACCGGTGTATTTGGTGAGGAGTATGGCTGGCGAATCTATCTACAAGACTTGCTCGTGGAGAGATATGGTAAGAGATATGGTGTGGGGCTTCTAGGGATTATTTGGGGGCTCTGGCACGCACCCGTGGTCTTGGCAGGGTGGACCTACCCTGGTTATGGCTTTGCAGGTTTACTGGTTTTCATTGTGTTTGCAACGATTGTTGGTACCTTGTTGAGTCATGCTACCTTTGCGTCTGGAACTGTATGGGTTGCGGCGTTCGTACACGCGATCAACAATGGGTATGGTAACTTCACTCTAAACCTAGTGACATTCTATGATCCATTATACAACTTCCGTCTTGGTATCTACGGATTAAGCATCTTAGCGGTGCTCATGTTCGGTATCATTCTAACAGAGAAAAAACTATGGGCGTCAACATAATGATCGAAAACTCAATAGAAACAACTGTTTTGGGTGGCTTTCCATCCGTTCACGTCATCCGTGTAGCGTATGCTTGGATCACTCTCTTTATACTAGTCTCGCAGTTCCACTTTGAGAGAATGAGGAGTCCTATTGAAGAGTGTTGAATATATCAAAGATAACTAGTATATGTCGCTCTCAGCTATGTGCCAGTTGCGTATATAGCCGAGCCTTACATCTCCCCGGTAGACTACGCCGCTTTCTTGTCTTGTACCCCGTAATGCCTTCATGATAACCTGATACCATGGAACCACCTCAAATCCAAGCCGACGAGCGGAACGCTGCCTTTCGCCTCCTTGTATCGTATCCATCTCCAATACTGTGGCGTCCGGGTTTAACTCCATAAGGGGTTCTGTTATGCCT
>CALGBN010000479.1 GCA_937877765.1 Candidatus Bathyarchaeota archaeon
ATGATGTTATTCCATATACATCATCCCTGTTGACTACCTTCTCTCTTCTTTTTTACACAATTTCCATAGGGTATATACGTGAGGAAACATTAACTTGACCGATAAAATCGATGGTCAAATGCGATTACTGTGGCAAAGACGAGTACATGCCCTTCCGCTGCAAATACTGTGGAGGATACTATTGCTCAGAACACAGACTCCCAGAGATGCATAACTGCTCAGGCAACTACCAGTTCAGCAGAAGCACCACTGGACAAACGGGATTCACACCCACAGGATACAGCTACTCACCACAAAGCCAACCAAGAACCCTAGGAATATTTGGTAAAAACGAGCTAAGAGACCTAGGAATAGGCTTAGGTGTGATAATGCTCATCCTATTATCCGGTTACTGGAGAGCCCTGCTGAGTAACCCCTTGTTCCTAACTGGGGCATTACTAATCTATGGTTCAGCTTTCATATTACACGAGCTGGCCCACAAATTCATGGCACAGAGTCTCGGCTACTGGGCAGAGTTCAAGATCAATCAACAGGGAATCATGCTTACACTACTCTCGCTGATATCTCCCTTCAAGATAATTGCCCCTGGAGCAGTGATGATAGGAAACATCGCGAGTTGGGATCATTATGGTAAGATTAGTATTGCTGGTCCAGCCACAAACATTGGTCTTGGTATACTGTTTTTTATTGCTAGTTTGGTCTCAGGTAACGGTACAGTTGGTGCTTTAGCATTTGTTGGTATGAACATCAACGCTAGCCTTGCGTTGTTTAACTTGATACCTTTTGGGGTCTTTGATGGCGCCAAGATCATCAAGTGGAACAAATACGTATGGGGTGCAGCTGTGCTAGCAGCCGGTATTCTATATCTTATATAGACCACCTATTCGTGGGTCTTATCTATAAGTAGCCTGTAATATGCAGCAATATGATTATAGTTCCGGGACCCGCGTCAAACATCCTCGGAGAAGCAATCGCTCACGAGCTTGGACAGGAACCTGTTTTCATTACTAACAGGATTTTCCCCGACGGAGAAAGCTACATTCAGATGCCTAACGAAGTAGAAGGAGAAACAGTGGTTCTCGTCCAGACCACCGCGCCTGATCCTGACAGAAAAATAATGCAGTTATTGTTTATGGCTAGGACAGCCAAGGATTTTGGTGCTGAGCGTATTGTGGCTGTGATGCCCTATATGGCGTATGCTCGTCAGGATAAACGGTTCCTAGAGGGCGAGGCATTGAGTTTTGATGTGGTTCTTGGTTTGCTTGAGTCTGTTGGCGTAGATGATACCATCGTGATTGATGTTCACTGCGAGGAAGCCCTAGAAGAGCTACAGCCAAAATACACTATGAAGATGCACAACCTGACAGCGTTGTTTGTTCTCGCAAAGTACATGAAACAGCATAGCTATGATGGAGCCTATAGTCTGTCACCTGATATCGGTAGAAAGAAGATTGTTGAGCGTGTCAGTGAGGTGCTTGGCGGTGGGTTTGCCTTCTTTGAGAAGGTACGGGACCGTTACACCGGTAAAACTACAATGATTGTTAAGGACCTTGACCTGAAAGGCAAGAATGTCGTGATATTTGACGACATTATAAGCAGCGGGGGTACAATGTCACGCGCTATACAGGGGCTAAAAGAACAGGGAGCCGGAAAAGTAGCGGCAGTATGCACCCACGCATTACCTGTTCCCGGTGCAAATGAGAAGCTCAGGAACGCTGGTGCTGATGATATCGTGGCGACTGATACTGTTGAGTCTCTTTATGAGACTGTGTCCATTGCTGGGCTCGTAGCCGAGTATCTGCGGACCTTGTAACCGATACTTATTTCCCCTACCCTGTGTTCTGCATGGTGAACAATGATAAGCAGCAAGATAAAGCTCAAAGTACAGTCAGTGCGCGCAATCAAGGACCCAGAGAACAAGGAAGCCTTCCAGATCGAGTTCGTAGAGGTTCGCAGTAAGCCCCCAATGGTTATGATGAGCAACCCAGATGTACCCAATGAGATCAACCAGATGGTAGTACAGGTAACAAAGAGCTTCCAAGGAATAATGCCCGGCACACAGGAAACCACCTATGAGCAGCGGAAACTAACGATGATTTTGACTGGTGAGGAGCTTGAGAGCCTCAACATGAAGCCATACCCGAATCAGTTGTATGAGCTTATTATCAGCGAGCGTAATTTGAGCTTTAAACAGCTCTAACCCGGTAATATTCTTTAGTCATTATAGCTCTTCATGATTCATGTCCAGTATAATTGATATTCAAGCCGATGACTGGAACGATGAGATCGTTGGAGAGAAACGCCCAGTCGTGGTTGAGTATTGGCATCATAAATGCGTGGTATGCAAGGAGATGAAGCCAATCTATGAGGCTCAGCCCGAGAAATACGGCGATGACGTAAAATTCACACGAATGAATCTTCTCGAAAGCAAAGAAAATAGAGTATTCGCAATACGAAATGGTGTAAGAAGTACACCAACCTTCATTGTTTATTGTGAGGGGCGTCCTGTTGGACAGATGATAGGTCAACGAGACTCAGATGAGTTCACATCGGAGCTAAAGCTAATCATTGATAACGCCGATAAATGCCTGATATCCACGCCACTTGAGGAATAACCGTTGCACGATTTGATAATCATAGGAGCCGGCCCCGCGGGGCTAACCGCCGCAATATACGCTGGAAGAGCAAAATTAGACACATTGTTAATCGCGGGTAAGACGCCTGGTGGTCAAATCTATCTAACCTATCAAGTGGAAAACTACCCGGGTTTCCCCGATGGGGTAACAGGTCCAGAGCTAGTTGATCGGATGGTATCTCAGGTCAAACGATTCGGAGCCAAGATAATAGAGGAAGAAGCCACAAAAGTGGATTTTACCTCTGATCCATACAAGGTCTATATCAAGGATGAGGTCTTTGAGACCCGTTCGGTTATCATAGCTACTGGTTCAAGGAATAGGCTGCTTGGTCTTGAATCTGAGTCTCGGTTGATGGGTCGTGGCGTCTTTGTCTGTGCTACTTGTGATGCTGCTCTTTACGAGGAGCTACGGGTGGTTGCTGTGGGGGGCGGTGAATCTGCTCTTCAGGAGGCGCTTGATATCACGAAATTCGCCTCAGAGGTAATAATTGTCCATAGAGGCGAGGCGTTCAGCGCCCAGCGATACCTCATTGATGAGGTTGAGAAAAACAAGAAGATTACAACCATGATGCGTCACACCGTTGAGGAGATAATTGGAGATGATTTTGTGACCGGAGTTAGGGTGCGTAACTTGGAGACCGGTGATATCCATGAGTTACAGACTGATGGTGTCTTGATCGCTATAGGGTGGCTCCCGAACACACAGCTATTCCGTGATCAGCTAAAACTAACAGACAAAGGATACATATCGGCAGACGGAGTGAAAACCAGTAAACCCGGAATATTTGTAGCCGGAGACCTCAATGATACCCTATACAGACAACTAGCAACAGCTTGTGGCAGCGGCTGCAAAGCAGCACTCGAAGCAGAATGGTATCTTGGACACCGGTGAAAAAAGATGCAAGTAACCTTTCTAGGCACCAGCTGCAGCATGCCTACTACCACGCGTGGTTCTTCAAGCGTTGTTGTGAGGCTGGGTCGAGAGTTGTTGATGTTTGACTGCGGTGAGGGTACACAGCGACAGATGGTCAAGGCTCATGTTGGTTTCCAGAGGCCTATGAAGATATTCATCTCACATCTGCACGGCGATCACGTGCTTGGTTTACCCGGTTTGCTTCAAAGCATGTCCCTGTTAAGACGCGAGAAGCCACTTCACATATACGGTCCAACAGGGCTGGTGCAGTACGTGAAAGCCTTCTCGGATTCACTGGGTGGTCCCGGTTTCCCTGTTGTCCTCTACGAGATAAAGGAGTCTGGGGTTATCTTCTTCTCGGAAAAATATCAGATAATTGCGGTGCCCGCGATTCACCGGGCGACTGCTTGGAGTTATTGTTTCATAGAGGCTGATAGACGGGGCAGGTTTTATCCTGAAAAAGCAGAGGAGCTGGGTGTGCCTAAGGGTGAGTTGTGGGGGCGTCTGCACAGTGGAGAATCTGTTATGGTTGATGGTAAGGTAATAGAGTCCAGCATGGTCTCTGGTCCACCTCGGAGTGGAAGGAAAATCGTCTACAGCGGTGATACCGCTCCTAACCCTGAACTCGTAGAGTTAAGCCGTGAAGCGGATTTATTGATTCATGAGTCCACATTCTTGGATGATTTGGCTGAACGAGCTGAAGAAGACGGTCATACAACGGCTCTTCAAGCTGCAGAGATAGCCAAGGAGGCAGAGGTAAAACAGCTTGTTTTGACCCACATTAGTTCGCGTTATCCTGATCCCGTTGTGGTGTTGGATGAGGCTAAGAGTATGTTTGAAAACGTGGTTGTTGCCGAGGATTTCCTTGAATTAAGCCTAGAACTAGAGTAGGTCCTGAAGATAAGCGATGTTTTCATCCATCTTGCTGTATGACTCGATGACCAGCCAGCCATCAAAACCGGCATCATCCAAGGCATCAATCACTTTGCTCCATTTTATGTTTCCTTCCCCCAGCGGCAAGTGTTCGTCTTGGTCGCCGAAGTTATCACTAACATGGACGTGCTCGATCTTGTGCCCGAACTCCTCTATGAACAGGAACTCCTCGTCTTGAAGATGAGCGTGAGCTACGTCAAACACATAGTTCATAGGGGGGGCCATCTCCTCCTCGAATAACTGGAAATCATCTACTGTGACCAACAGATAGGGGGTTGGGTTTGGAACATTCTCTATCAGACAGTTTACGCCGTATTCTCCCGCGTATCTCATCAGCCAGTGGAGGCTTCTGATGTTCAACTCCCATGAGTTTCCCCTCATGAAACTCTCTGTGGCCGTGGTCCACCCCGGGTGTAGCACAAGACACTCTGCGTCAAGCTCTGAGGCGAACC
>CALGBN010000480.1 GCA_937877765.1 Candidatus Bathyarchaeota archaeon
GGTCTAGCCAGTATGGCTCCTTCTGGGGTCATGAACATGAGGTCCGCTACGAACATCTGGTTTGGAGAAGCTTTGCCCGGTGGATCAATATAATGTACTTCTACGCCCACTTTCCGGTAGGCGTCTGCCAGTGTGTCGTGTTGTTTTGATGCCTGTATAGTGTCTGGTATGTCGAGCATCTGTACCTCATCTGGGTCCACCAGTTCACCCATCTCTTTACCCGGTCTATGAAGCAGAACCGCTTTGAGGGGCTTATACTGGGTGTTTATACCGCAAGCGGCCCAAAGGTCGCCTATTTCTTCTCTAAGGGATCTTATTCGGGGGGACCATCCTTTTCCTCCGAAAGCTGAGTGTTTAGAGAGATCCTTCATACGGTTAGTAGTGTTGATCCATGTAATGACGTTTACCGTAGGTAACCAATATAGGCAATGAGGCGTCCTTGTGGGTTATGCTGGACTCTAATACGCTGATATTGACTGCAGGCATAATACTCCTAGCCAGCACAGTGAAAGGGTTGACAGGTTTCGGGTTCGCTTTGACCTCTTTACCCCTCTTATCCATTTTCTTGGAGCCCCAGATTGCGGTGCCAATGATCACAATATGCAGCGTGTTCCTTGATGGTTATACCTTGTATGAGGCGAGACAAGATGTAAGGTATCGTGAGATAGTTCCTCTTGTGGTCTCGGGTATAGTTGGCATGACCTTCGGTACGTATGTGTTGGTCTCACTGGATTCAAGGATCATCAAGCTAGTGATTGGCGTAGTAACCGTCCTCTTCACAATAGCATCAATCAAGGGATTAAGATGGGAAATAAAGAACACGAGTCAGGCAAGCATCCCAGTGGGTCTCTTAAGTGGTCTACTCGGTGGCTCAATTTCTATAAGCGGACCACCAATCGTGCTATTCTTCAACAACCAGAACGTCGAAAAAAAGACATTCAGGGCGAATCTCATAGCCTACTTCTTCTGCCTGTATGTAGCTACTGTCCCAGCGTACTTCTACGGAGACCTAATCACATGGGGGCTAATCAGATCCTCATTGTATCTTGTACCAGCATTATTCATGGGAGCATCCATCGGCATATGGCTCTCACATAAAGTTGATGAGACTCTTTTCAAAAGAATCGCCCTTCTACTGATTCTCGTCACAGGGTTGATGGCGATATTGACAGCAATTGGCTTAGTCTAGTTTTTCATGTAGATGATATTGTCATCGGTTTGAACAATTTTATCAAGCTCATCAAGTGCATCCTGTACAGTAGATATTTGGGTCATTCTTATTCTCAAATCGGAGGCATGAACAGCGCCCATAAAATAACGTGGCAGCACTCGTCTCATGGTTAAAACTCCATCTTTTTCACCGGAATACTCTATAAGATACTCTAGATGCTTGCGGCATGTTGTTTTTCTTTCCGTAAGAGATGGCTCAACATATGATACTCCATTGTAGGCGGATCTGATCTCTGTTATGATCCATGGGTTGCCAATCAATCCTCTTCCCGGCATAACAGCGTCTACACCAGCAGACTCCATCATAACCACTGCATCAGCGCCACCGTACACGCTACCGTTCCCCACCACAGGCACATCAACAGTCTCAGCCACCATACGGATCGCCTTTAGATCTACATTTTCTCCAAACTTTTTCTCACCGCTCCGTCCATGAACAGTAATAGCCGAGACCCCTGCATCTTCAAGCATCTCTGCGAGCTCAACTGCGTTTAACTCGCCCCGAGACGCGCCAAGCCGAATCTTACAGGTGACTGGAATAGAGACAGCCTCAACCACTTGTCTTACAACCCTAGCTGCTTTCTCGGGGTCACCCATCAAAGAGACGCCTGCACCGTTTTGAGTAACAGCCTTTACAGCGCACCCCATGTTGATATCAACATAGTCAAAGCCAAGATACTCGATTATCTCAGCTGCAGCCGCCATCGAGGCTGGTTTTTCTCCGAATAACTGCTGTCTCTTATACACATCTCCGAGCCCACGAGACCTCTCTACATCTCGTATGCCGTCTTC
>CALGBN010000481.1 GCA_937877765.1 Candidatus Bathyarchaeota archaeon
GATAATAAACGACTCCTCCAGGCAAGATAGATAGAGATAGGGGCGGCCCGAACAAGAAGGTCCGCTCCCTCCACCCTGTGTTCAGAATATGCCGGTTTTTTTGTACATTTCGGCTGTAGTGCGCGGCGACCCTTGGCACACGTATATCCCGAGGTGTTCGTACCCTCCGGTTTCCTGGGTGTAAGGAAGCAGTTCGAGATATAGCTGCGCACCCGGGCCCGAGTGAAAGATGATGTTATAGGCAGGTTCCCTTCCCATTTTTTCCATGAGGGATATCACGGCGGAGGTGTTTTTTCTGAGAATGCCGGCAAGGTCGGTAAGATGATCCTCGTCCACGTGATGAAGGTAGTCCTGTTCGTGTTTGTAGTAAATCACGGTCTGGAGGGGACGTTTCATGAAATAGGGTACGGCTGCAACGAAGTGATCTGTTTCTTCAAGAAGAAGTCTACCCGGGTTTCCTGTTACTGTCATCTTATCTCCTACCTTGTACATCTTGCAGGGTCCAGTGACATGGGTTGGGTTCCCGTCGATGCTTTTTGGTTCGCCTACTTCAACTACTGTGAAAACGACTTTGTACATGGTGTTTGATGGATTCTGGATTGTAAAAGGTTTAAGATTCCCTTTGTTGGGTATATTTATACGCTGTGAGAATCTACCGTTGCTAAAATGCAGTATCATGTAGTCCTCACCGAGATATGTAACAAGCAGTGCACTTACTGTGGTGGTACTCGACATATCAACGGCATACCATTGAATGTTACTTACGCCATCGAAGACCTAATCGCGTTTCTAGCACAGGATCCTGAGCCAGTTATCGGGTTCTATGGCGGTGAACCCCTTCTAGCAATGGATTACATGTACGAGATAATGGACAAGATACCCGCAAAAGCATTTACACTTCAAACTAACGCCACTAAACTCGACCAAATCGAAGACAAGTATCTGCATAGGCTGGATGCGATTCTTGTGAGTATTGATGGCGGTAGATGGGTTACTGATAGCTGCAGAGGCGAGGGAACCTATGATCTTGTTACATCTAACCTCTTAGAGGTTGAAAACCGGGGATATAAAGGTGATATTATTGCCCGTATGGCTTTCAGTAAGAACGGGGACATCTATCGAGACGCATCCTATTTGCTGAACACCAAATCTCCCTATTTTGATCACGTGCACTGGCAGCTTGATGTATTCTGGTCCGAGTTGGAGTCATGGACAGACCTAGAAGGATGGCTCAAAAGGTACGAGAACGGTATCACCAAGCTAGTCTCTGATTTCGGGGCATCATTCAAGACAGGCAAACCACTGGGCATCGTACCATTTATTCCGGTGTTCAAGACCCTCCTCACAGGCATAGAGACTCCACACATACGATGTGGGTCAGGTTCAACGAGCTTTACAGTTATGACCAATGGTAGAATCGATGTATGCCCCATCGCACCAGAACTACCCTACAGTAACGTGGGGCATATCAAGGCATCGAAGCCAGAGGAACTCCGAGGGGTTCTCCCAGTTGGTCCACCTTGTACCGAGTGTGATGTGCAGGGAATATGTGGTGGAAGATGTTTGTTCTCGAATCAGACTATGTTCTGGGGGCTTGACTGGTTCAACAGGGTATGTGATACAATTAAGCATATGATTAATGAGCTTCGTAAACAGGTGCCAGTCGCAGAGAAACTAATTGATGATGGAGTTCTTGATGCCTCTGTTTTTGATTATCCTCCGATCAATAATGGCTGCGAGATAATTCCCTGACAATCATAAATAGTGCTTAGCGCAACAATATCTGTCACCCATTGGAGTACCTAGATACTGTTCTCAACTCATTTCCCGTCGATACGGGCTCAACTAAACGACTCCCTCTCAGAGACACCAGCGAAACCACACGAATATACCGGGTTGAAGCAGAAAAATCGCCAATCCTATGGAATATACATGGACAATTCTACTTGATTGATACGCCTGCTGGTCGCAAAATGGCTTGTTTTCCCCATCTCGTATCTGGTGAGTTATCCGATCTATGCCTTGAGGCAGCCCATGAGTTCAAGAAAACACTTAATGAACTTGGTTTAATCTCTAAAAACTCAGGTATATTGCATATTCTCCGTGGCAGCGGAGGATACATGGTTGATAGAGCATTACCCGATTTGCCTTTGACCAACATACGAACCCAGTACATGGAAGACGGGTATAGGGCACACTCTGATGATTCAAGAAGAATTACTGTCACCTACAGCGACTATAAGTCAACAGAAATTGATACACTAGTGGTACCCGATACATATGCAACAGGTCGCAGCGTCGAAGCTGCTCTAAGATACATGTTCCGACAAGGGCTAAGTCTCGAAAAAGTGGTCTTATACGGTTTTATTGCCTCTGCTGGAATAGAGCGCGTCTACAAGCTCCTATCAGAGTATGGGGTTGAACTAGTTGTATTTGCTATCTGCGACATCACTCAACTATACTCAAACAACTATGACATGCCCCTCTATGGTTTAGATGAACACCTCTACAAGGAAACTGGCAAAATCAAGCCTCTAGGCTCAGTAGTATCCTTGGAAACCTTACGAGACATGCTACCCCACTATGTCCCGGGAATGGATCAACCCGGAGACTGGAGCGAACGACACACAAACCTATACAATGGCTATGGTGAGGAAACCGGGGATATCAAGGGGCACTTGGAGAAATCAATTGAATTAATCAAATCACTGGATGAGTTGAACCGAAAACAGCCTTGGTACAATGATCAAATCAGAAAAATAACGGAAAAGGAGATTACGAGTCTCCAGAATCGAATCTACTCGCTCCACTGATAATTACTGAACTCGATAGCCTTCAACACCTTTTGCCCGAAATCCTCGTCCCGGCACTCAAAGGTATACATTACGAAGCCATCGTATGCGAAGAAATGCATCCTACCTCTATGATATATGATACTTGGTTTCGCAATATTCACTAGTTCAAGGAACTCTGCTCTTCGGAATTTTACCCTGTAACTGCTTGCAGTCACTGATGCTGCGGCTGTTGTTCCCGCTGTAGCCACTAGTTTTCACCTCTCATCTCATCATCAAAACTATACACGTTCTCTATTGGTTCATTGAAGACCTGCGCTATCATCCACGCCAGTCTCAGACTGGGGTTATACTTGCCTTTCTCCATAAACAAAATAGTCTGTCGTGTGACATCAACTAAATCTGCTAACTGTTGCTGTGTAAGCCCATGTTTCTCCCTTAGTTCTTTGATCCGCGTCTCCACGGGGTTACTCTCCCTTGTAGTTGGCGTGGTAGAGCCATGAAAGTAGGAACACTAACCAGCTTAGATAGACTACGTATATGAGTAGTTTTCCTACTGGAATTCCTTCTAACGGTCCACCCATTTGACTGAATAGCAAGGAAGCGCTTAATCCCGCGTTTACTGTCACGAAGGCGTTTCGCGCTGCTTTGCTAAACATGCTACTCATGCGTTCATCGTAGAGTTTCTCCCATTTCAGACCAATGACGAAGCTGAAGCCTATACCCGCGGTGAGTCCAAGCATAATATCTCCTGCTATGTATCCGAAAGCTAAGCATCCCAGTATGCATGTGCCAAGTAAGCCCCATGAAACTGTTCTGCGCTTCTTATCTTGGATGATTTCCTCACCCGAGAACGCTCTACCGAAGGCTACCCCGTATGCTACTCCCATGCCTGCGCCTACCGCGATGTTGTCTATTGCGAGTCCTACTCCAAATCCGAGTATCAT
>CALGBN010000482.1 GCA_937877765.1 Candidatus Bathyarchaeota archaeon
TTTTTTCAAGCAGAAGACGGCATACGAGATGTAGAGAGGTCTCGTGGGCTCGGAGATGTGTATAAGAGACAGAGCTCTGTGAGGCCCTTGTTGAGACAAATGGGATCAATGGTTGCTGGATAAAGCTACATGAGCCAGACCACATATACACATGCGGGTTCTCTGAACCGGATAAAATAAGGAGGTTCCATGCAGAAGACGCGCCTAAATGTGTTGCAGGCCTCAAGCCGGGAGAGATAAGAGTAATTGATGACCCTGAGACATGCAGAGACTGCGTTCTATACTCCATGCATGATCAGACAATACTAGTCGGCTCACTAAGTTACCTTGACCAAATGTTTGGTGAGATGCTTGTTACCGCGCCCCTTGACAGGGTTCAGGACTCGTTGGTTGAGTTATTCAAGGAAGTTGTCGGGGACATCGGGTTTGCGGTTCATTCACATAGACTCAATGAGATGAAAAAAGAGCAGGATGAGACGCTTAAAAGATATTATAACGCGTTGGACAAGCTTCTAGACTACTCAAACAAAGTATCCACTCTGCATACGGATCAGAAGGTTGCAGATCTCACCCTTGAGGTGCTACGAGACACATTAGGCTACAATCATGGTGACTTGATAGTTTTAGAGGGGGACATGTTTGTTCAAAGGCTTCATATGAGAGACGAGATTAGCGAGTATTCTCAGAGTATCCACACGCCATCAGTCCTCAGGAGATGTTATCAAACAAAACAGACCCAGCTAGTTAAAGACACTAGGCTTGATCCTGATTATATCTTAGGACCCGCTGAGGGCGTCTACCAGCCATATTCCGAGCTATGCGTACCAGTGCTCAGAGAAGATGAGGTTGTTGCCATGATCAATGTTGAGAGCGAGAAACTGGACGCGTTTACCAGTTACGATGTTAAACTCGTCGAGACCATGGCGAATATACTATCCGCTAAATATTCGGCCATGGATTATCTGGGTAGGCTGCAGATGTCAGAGCATAATCTCGCATTGATACTAGAGGAGGCTCTGGATGGGGTGTCAGTTAATGTGGGTAGACGTCTGGTTTATGTGAATCAGGCTCTATGTGATATGCTTGGGTATACCCGCGACGAGCTACTAGGCATGGATGTGGTTGATCTACATGCCCCAGAGTACCGGGACGATGTCGAAGAGTACCTTCTGATGAGGCAGAAGGGAGAAGCGGCACCGATTAGATACGTTGTGAAGCTCAGTGGAAAAGATGGAGCCCAGGTTGATGTAGAGTACCATGTCTCACAGGTTGACTGGATGGGTGAATCCGCGAGTCTCGCCCATATTAGGGATGTCAGTGAGCGGAGTAGATTTGAGGCGTTACTAGCAACGCTACACAGGTCTGCTTTAGCCTTCAATAAAATCAACACCATCAGTGAGGTCGTCGAATTGTCTTTAGACCTTTTGGAGAGGATAGTAGGTTATAGGTTTCTATCGTTTATGTTGGTGGAGGAGGAGGTCTTGGTTACGAGTGGTACTCGTGGTGCACCTGTACTTGATTTGGTGCTACCGTTGAGTGGACCTGGGGTCACTGTTCGCGCTGTGAGGGAGAAGGAAACTCAGCTAGTGAATGATACCACAGTTGACATGGATTTTGTTAAGGGCTCCACGGACAGCCTCTCCGAGCTAGCTGTGCCCGTGATGGTTGAGGATGATGTTTGGGCTGTATTGAATGTTGAGAACCTGGAGAGGGATGCTTTCACTCAACGTGATCAGGTGCTGGTTGAGACCCTAGGCAGTCACGTCTCCTCCGCTGTTAGTAGGATAATGGCTCAGATGCGGCGTGATGAGGAGGCTTTGATGTCTGTCTCTTATACACATCTGACGCTGCCGACGAATTAGACGGTGTAGA
>CALGBN010000483.1 GCA_937877765.1 Candidatus Bathyarchaeota archaeon
CTCGTGGGCTCGGAGATGTGTATAAGAGACAGATAGAATTGTATGTAATAAAAAGAAAAGAATTATTGGATGAAGAGAGCCAAAACGGCTTTCTCGGTATGCATCCTGTTCTCGCCCTGATCAAATACCGCGCTCTGTGGACCCTCAATGACGCTATCAGTCATCTCTTCTCCACGATAACCCGGTAGACAGTGCATGAATATCGCATGCTTATCAGCCATCGCCAGTGTCTCATCGTTTACCTGATACTTGGCGAATGCCTTCTTACGCTCCTCGATATCCTTGTGTCCCATACTGTGGAATGTATTAGCGTAGACAACATCAGCTCCAGTGAATGCTTCCTCAATGTCGTCGGTTACAACCATCTGGGTACCTCTGTCGGCTGCATTCTCAGTAGCGAACTTCATAATCTTCTCGTTTGGCGCCCATCCCTTGGGTACAGCGACATACATATCCATACCCATTAAGCTGCTGCCAACCATCAAGCTCTGGCATACGTTCCATGGATCACCAACGTAGGCTACCTTCAATCCTTTGAGATGTCCTTTATGTTCACGCATGGTCAGCATGTCGGCTAAGCCTTGGCATGGGTGGGTTAGGTCGGTTAATGCGTTGATTACTGGGCTGTCCATATACTCAGCGTACTCTTCAGCAACTTCTTGTCCATAGGTCCTCAGCACCAATCCATCACAGTACCTGTCTAAGATGCGGGCTGTGTCCTTGATGGGCTCACCTCGTGCTAGCTGCATCGTCTGGGGTGTGCTATAGAAACTCTGCATGCCTAGATGTGCGATGGCTGCTTGGAAGCTGAACCTTGTCCTTGTACTATGCTTCTCGAATACCATGGCCATTGTTCTGGTATTACGGTGAACATACGGTAGTCTTATATGCAGTAGACAAAAATTTGTGGGAACTCTCGACGTCTACGACGATTTTAGGAATGCAATCCAGTTTTTTCGAAAAACCTCCTTCCCATATAGAAGGAGCCATCGGTGTTTTTGCTGCCCTTTCAAAATCCTCCGTCGATGTATTTGTAAGAAGAGACTATTGACAATAATTATGTACTTAAAAAAACACTTGTAAAAACTATAAAATGTAATTACGT
>CALGBN010000484.1 GCA_937877765.1 Candidatus Bathyarchaeota archaeon
GTTTTCTACCGGGTTCCAGACAAGTTCCCCCATCATCGAGTCAACTTCTTGTAAAAGCTGGACTTTTGCCGGAGTCTCAGTAACTAGCTGAACCCATTCACCAAAGTCCTCATTCTCTAATAGTAGTGTCGAATATATCTCATTCCGAATTTTTTCCTTAAAACTGTTTGAAGGACTCGCCATATAAATAGTAAATATTCTAATACCATCGTTTTCCCTGACTAATGCTTGTATATCCTCAAGCTCGTTGTTCACAGAGTTATACGCGGTCTCAAGGTCCGAGAAATCCTTTACAACATCCTCCCATGAATCCTCAAGAGACGCGATATCATTCTCAAGATCGTTAATATAATCCTCAATACTTGTCAGCTGATCCTCCAAATCGTTCATATCACTGTTGAGACCAATCTGACCGTTCTCAAGCGCCGAGACCCTGCTGCTTACATCTTCAACCACCTCGGTCAAAGCAAGTATCCCCTCAAGGTTCTCGTTTATCGCTGCGATGTTATCATTCACATCGAGTATACGCTGGTCTAGTGAGGTAATGTTGCCCTCAATGTCCTCTATCCTGTCCTCAACGGTCTTACTTCGTTCATTAACCATATCAGGGTAAAAGACAGCGTAACCCGAGCCCAAACCCAGACTGACACCGATAATAAGCCCAATAACCACCAATGCGAGGGGCTTCGATACTGGAAGACGTGACTGCATACAATGATAAGATAGGACCAAGAAAATAAGCTTTGAACCTATTTCTGCCCGGTGAAGTGGTTCCAGCCACCTTTTTTGATGGAAACCAGCTTATCTTGCCTTCTGTAGACTATCTCCTTGCTCTCTGTGACCACGCCGATATTCAACAACTCGCAGCCAACACTCTTCAAAGCAGCACGAACCTTAGAAGCCTTACCCGGTGGATAAGTGAACACAAGCTCATACTCTTCTCCGCCGTTAAACGCGAGGCTCACAGGATCAAGCCCCTTGCGTTCAGCGTACTTCAACGCCAAGGAGTGAATCGGGGGATCATCAACCACAAACCCATACCCAGTGCTCCTACGAAGATCATAGAGGCTCACACTTAGCCCGTCACTGCTATCCATACAACCAGAGACAGCACCTGTTTTGGCTAAGGCGACCCCCTCGGATACCCGTGCTTTAGGCATGTAGACTGCGTCTAGCGCTGGTTGTTTCACATCTTTCTGGGGCTCGATCCCATTGATGAGGTAGGTGAAGCCGACGCTGGTTAAACCAAAGTAGCCGGTGGTTGCCAAGATGTGCCCGGGTTTCACGCCGTTGTTTCCTGTCTCTTATACACATCTCCGAGCCCACGAGACCTCTCTACATCTCGTATGCC
>CALGBN010000485.1 GCA_937877765.1 Candidatus Bathyarchaeota archaeon
TCAAGCAGAAGACGGCATACGAGATGTAGAGAGGTCTCGTGGGCTCGGAGATGTGTATAAGAGACAGCTTCATAACCGTCCTCGATCAACTCTATTAGGTATTTAGATGCCTCTAGGCTTTCCTCAAGCGTAGACTCATCTATTTCAATATGTATAGTATTTATTTGGTATTCGGTTTCCGTTATACTCATTACGGTGTTTAAGGTTTCTCTCATCTCAACCATTAACTCGATCTGCTCTTCTGTTAACTCTAAAGGGTCTAAATCTTGATCCTGTAACAATCTCTGCTCAAGGTTTCGGAAAAGGTGCCAATGCTCCATGGCCATAAAATCTAGTTCACGCCATTCCTGACGATGCCTTGAGTCCATAGTCTTCAATAAACGGCATTGGCTTCTGAGCTGAAGTGACTGATACAGAAACTGTTTAACGTTATAGTAATCCAGCTTTCCGCTGTCTAGCATTGAAGTATAGGATGACCTCAAGAGGCTGAAGGATAAACCCATGTCATCAACTATAATATCGTAGGAAGCCGACGCCATCTTCGTTTGAAGAAGGTTGCTCAGCCTGATGTAATACGCTAGCCCAAAGAGAGAAGAGCATAAACCCACAGCTAGAACAACTACCAGTACCTTTCGTATCTTGCCCTGGGCTTCGCTATGCCTCTTGGGGGGTGACTCTACGTGCCCCATCATCTCTACGGCGGCTCTTCCGAAGACAGATAGCTTGTACCCCGTCTCTGTCTTAGTGATTAGCTCCTTCAGGCTGTCCAGGTGATAGGTGAGGTGGCTGCTGGATAACCCCAGTTTCTCCTCCATCCCGGTGAAGGTGTGCTCCCGTTCTTCGAGCATCCGCAGTATGTTTCTTCTCACGCCGTGTCTTAACGCGTTGAAGATCGTGGAATATACTTCAGCCTCTGGCTCTTCCATCGGACTCAAACAAGGTAAAACTGTGGCTAAATATGGGTTTTCATCAAGGAAACTTGACCCTTCCCCGACTCAAATTCACTCAGTGAAGTCAAAAATTCTTGACTCCATGGATTCACCTAACTTTGATACCGTGGATATAGATTCGTTGTAGAGCGACGCGCCGGGTGTGTTATGGATTGTTTGGCATTACCTCTCGTAGACGACGCGGCCGTCGATTATGGTCATGTCCACGGGTATGTCGATGATCTCGCCGTCGGCGAAATTCACCGGGTACGTGCTTGTCTTCCCGCTTGGTACGCGGCACATCCCCATGTCCCATCCGCTGATCGCCTGGACCGCCAGCACCTCCAGTGACTTCTCGAACACCCCGCTGTAGCCGGTCGCGACGATCCTGTAAACCGGCCGGTGTTTGAGAAACGTGAATATCCCGACCTTGTACTCGCACCGCGAGTCGGGAAAGCTCAGCGTCCCCCCGCTGCCGGAAGCGCCCGACTGCAGCGCGCTTAGCATGTCCGGCTGCTGGCTCATCCAGTATATCGCCTTCTCGTAGCCAGCCTCGGCCGCCAGCATCGCGGCCACCTCCCGCTGGAACCGCGCCGCGGTGTGCCGCGACCCCCACGCTATCGTCAGTACCCCCAGGCCCAGCGTCATCAGCACCACCAGCGAGACCATCGCAAGCACCAGCGCCGAGCCGCACCGCGCCCGACCGGCCCCAATGTCACCTGCGGCTACAACATTCAACACTATGGGCCTGCGAGTTCTCAGCTTCTTCACCCTCAAGTAATCCCGGTTCTCACTGCGGCCAGATGCTTCGCATCAACGTCCCCATGACCACTGCGATGCTCTCGCCGCTGACCGGGTCGGTCAAAACTACGTTCATTCGCACCGAGCCCTCGCCGATGCCGTTC
>CALGBN010000486.1 GCA_937877765.1 Candidatus Bathyarchaeota archaeon
TTCAAGCAGAAGACGGCATACGAGATGTAGAGAGGTCTCGTGGGCTCGGAGATGTGTATAAGAGACAGCGGTGAGGGTAGCATGTGAGGGCGAGGTGGCTTTGTTTAGTGTTAGGGATCAGGGTGTGGGTATCCGGGAGGAGGATATGGGTAGGCTCTTCAAGCCGTTCCCTGGGGTTAGGGTTCCCGGTGTTAAGGATAGCACGGGTCTAGGTCTCAGTATCTGTAAGGGAATCGTTGAGCTGCATGGCGGCGAGATATGGGCTGAGTCAGGGGGACCCGGCTTGGGTTCAACCTTCACTTTCACGATTCCTATGAGGAGAGGTGAAGACCATAGCTAAGATACTGGTTGTAGATGATGAGCCGGATATACTGGAGCTAGCCAGACTGATGCTTGAGTCACAGGGCTATATGGTAGCTACAGAGTCAAGCGGAGAAGATGCGTTGAGAAGCGTTGACGCGGATAGACCTGACTTGGTTTTGCTGGATGCTGTTATGCCTGGGTTAAGCGGCCTCGATGTTTGTAGAAGGCTTAAACGAGGCAAGGAGACTCGGGGTATCCCTGTTGTTATGTTTACTGCCCTTGGTCCTGAGGTGGACCTGATGCTTGCGGAGGGTGAGAAGGCTGATGGGTATATCTTGAAACCTTTTACACGGAAGCAGTTACTTGATAAAGTGGAAAACCTCTTGGACCAAGTGTGAGTGGGTTTGGGTGAACAGGGTACTTGTTGTTGATGATGAGCCGGATGTCCGTAGCCTTATATACGCTATACTGGTGGGGAACGGGTTCGAGGTATTCCAGGCATGTTCGGGTGAGGAGGGGCTTGTTCTTGCCTCGAGGCTGCACCCTGATCTAGTGGTCTTGGATATTGTTCTGCCTGGGTTGAGTGGTTTTGAGGTTTGCAGGTTGGTTAAAGGTAAGTATCCTGATGTTAAGGTGTTGATTTTGTCTGCTTTAGATAGAGACGTGGACCATAAATATGCCATGAATTATGGGGCTGATGGCTTTTTATCTAAGCCATTCTCTGTAGATGGGCTTTTAGAAACCGTTGATAGTATTCTAGGTTGATTTTATGTTCGCATAGTATTTTGAATTTTTCTACTATTTTCATTGATTTTCTTGTATACTATAAACTTCAACCTTGGTTCGAGTCATCAGGCGTTAGAGGATCTAGCTGCCATACGAGTTATACCTCAACATGAAGGCCATTGTGCCATGCGACGCAGAGCAGACTAAAAACGCTCTAGACGTTTTGAAAACTATTAGAACATCCTATATGAGGCTCAGAGAGGCAATGAACCCGTGCTTGAGAAGAGTTACGCCTTCGGGATGGGGAAAGCCAGGAATATGATGGAAGGCTCTGACATAACCATCATTGGCACAGGTTCGATGCTCTACAACTGTCTCGAAGCCACCAAAAAAGCTGAAAAGAAAGGCATCAATGCGGAGGTGTTAAACGTCAACACTTTGAAGCCTCTCGACGATATGCGATAGTAGCTTCAGCGGAGAAGACAGACGCTATGATCACTGTCGAGCAGCACCAGAAGAACGTTAGTCTAGGAGGAAGAGCAGCCTAGGCACTAAGCGAAAACTACCCAACACCATTAAAAAGAATGGGTGTTAGGACCGATAAGCTTCTAGATAATCATGATTGACTCCTGACCATATTGCAGCTAAGAACAGGGACAGGCTGCTTTGAAAACAAGTGCTCTCATCGAAGATGGACCCACGCTAACCCACAGAGAGATGAGGTACGGTGTAGTCATCATACTCTAAAAAAAGAGTGGCCATCGTAGACTCCAGACCATTTATATGAAACACGATAGATTGAAAGTAAACATTATACCCTTGATCGTGATATCATTATACTTAGTATGGTTGATCGCATTTTAATCGTTGAAGATGAAAAAGACATTCGAGAGCTTATCAAGATCAACCTTGAATTAAAAAACTATCAAACATTAATGGCTGAAGACGGAGAAGAAGCGTTAAAGATAGCCAGATCCGAAAAACCATCTCTGATTCTATTAGATGCCTTATTGCCCTTAAAAAATGGTTTCGAGACTTGCCGTGAACTCAAGAATAATGAGAAAACGAGCCCCATCCCCGTGATAATGATGAGTGTTCTAAATAGGCCAGTTGATGTCAAGATGATGAGAGATGCAGGCGCCGACCAAGTGTTCGATAAATCAAATCCACAGTCAGAACTAATAGCATTAATAAAAGAGACGATCGAGAAAAAACGCAGGCAACCGTTCTCGTCAAGAATCAATCTAAGCTACGATGATATAAAAGGAAAAAACATCTTATTTCACTTCAACGCCCTTAGCAGCTACGAGAAAATAGTAAAAGAGTTTGCTGAAGAGACGAAGGCCAACGGAAACTCAGTCATTGTTCTAACTATGTTAGATAGCTCGATCTATAATATCATCGATAAGAAAAGCTATAGCATCGAGTTGCTTACCGAACAGACGCTAATCAGCCCCATCCTCAGTAAACACAAAGGTGAGATCGCGGTAGTGTACGATAGCATCACCAACCTTTATCATACAATGGGATTCGACGCAGCGTACGAGATATTAAAACAGATAAAACTCAGATTCACTGAAAGAAAAGCCACGAGCCTATTCCTCATTAATCCTGAGGCTCATTCCAAGGAAGACTTTGTGAGTTTCAGCAGCCTGTTTTCATACCATATTAGATTCGATTCCGATGAACTGAAAGTGCTTAAGTGGATCTAGTACGGGTTCTCAACAAATACATTAACAATAGGTGAACCATTAGGCCACTGTAGAACAACGGTTATAGGTGATCCCGGGAGATTTATCCAGCTTCCCCCCTGTTTTACTTTTACAGTCACATAATATGTTCCGGGATAGCTAACGCTGATAATATGAACCACGTTTCCTACATCAATCCCCTTCGTCTCATAGGATAGGACATCTGTGTGGGTAGCGTTTGTATACAGTATCTTGAATTTACCCATAAAATTCATTATATTGATATAGATACCTAGTGTCGGTGTCACCCATCGACCGTTTTCATATTGCAGAGAGCCTATACTGCATGGGAATCTGTTTCCACGCTCGGTGACAGCAAGTATCTGGTAAGATTGGCCACTATGAGGATTCACGTTGAAGGGCCCTAGAAGCTGAGTCTCACCTATCGTTAACGAGGTATTCGTCTCGTAGTAGCTGTTACCTATCCATATACGAAGTATTCTCGTCTCGTACTCTCCGGTGTTATCAACCTTGATCGTTAGTTCCTGTGAGTCAATTTGGCTGGGAAAAGCCACGACCATTAAAGACTCTCCTGCCCTTGCGACATCAAGGTTTTCCGCGGTAATCTTTGCTTGTTCAAGCATGACATCTGCCTGATTCATGGTCAAAAACATAGGAATAACAGCGGTGAATAGGATAGAAATGAAAATCAATGTCCCAAGAATCGTAGATATCGCTTTTCTACGAAATGTAGTGCTCATAAAACGCATCATTCTGCCTCCTACTATGAACCTGAATATCAATCCAGTCGCCAGTGGTTAGACTAATACCGGGATCTATCGAAAGGCTATACAGTGAATCTGTGTCGATGGAGTGATTTAACGTGCTTGCTATCTGTTCTCCGTTATAAAACACATAGACGTCACAGACTAGATCAACATCACCATAATTGAAGATCCAGATGTATAGTAAGCCAGTAGTCTCATTATAATAGGCATTCTCCACCATGAGCCGCTCATTAATATCATTTACAACACTAAGAGTCTCATTAACATAGGTCTCAGCAGCGCTGACGGCGGCGCCACGCGAGAAAGCCCAGACACTCGCGCCTATAACTAAAACGATGCTGGAAAGCACTATTGACGCCACAACTGAGGATATTCCTCTCTTAGCCAAATATGGGGCCTCCTCCAATCTGAGCTATCATCCAGACAGCTACTAGGCTAACTAGAACCATCAGGATGCTGTGTTTGAAACCTGCTGATACTCTTCCAGTGCTAATCTTGCCGGTGACCAATCCTAGGTTAAAGACATGAAGCGATATCGGTGTTAACAGAGTCTTATAGAGTTCCGTGATGGGTACGGATATTCCCATCCCAGCTGAGTTACTGAAAAAAGAGAGAAACATTACTAGAGTACCAGCAAGTATCAATGCACCGATATAGGGAACTATAACGAGGGGGAGTAATGCGGCTCTTTTTTCTTTCTCGAGTCTCTGAGTAGTCTCGGCGAACTCCGCTAGTGCTTCGAGACTCTCCTCGCTACCTCCACCAATCTCCATGCTGTCAATTAAGAGGTAGATGTTCAACCTGGCATGCCAGTCTTTTATGTCTTCTTTCATCTCCTCGTATATCGTCTTGATTGGATACCCCAGCTTGATCTTCAAGTTAATATTCTGAAGATGCTCAGCAAATTGTTTATAATCACGTTGACTCAGTGCATCAATGCATTTCTCGGGGCTGAGACCACTCTTCCGGGACTCAACAAGATCCCTAAGAAAAGTGATCACTCCACTTTGAAGCCCGCTGTTTGAGGACGATGACATGAAATCGAGTACAGCTACAGGTATCGACAAAAGGATCAACGATAAAGATAACCCAATGGCAGGCTCAGCGCCCTCTGCGAAACCAGCCATGACACGGATAGAGATGATTAGATCGCGAATAAATGGGACATAGAGCAACTGGGGCCTAAAGAAGGGTAGCACCGCCTGGCTCATGAAACATAAAGCGAAAGGAAATACGCCAAAAAGAACGTAATAGGGCTTCCAATCTGATACAGGGTAGTTAATCTGACCAGTGTCGCCCACGAATATGAAGAGACCCGACATCGCGGGCATTATGATAAAGCTGAACAGGAAGAATGTAGATGACGAGATGTTCATCCCAGACTGGGGTAGAGCGAGACCTATGACAAAAATCAGGAATATGCCCAGAACACCTAGGACGCTTATGATTATGTAGGCTTCCATTATCAGCCCCATGTTATCTGCGACTGATTTTATCCTAGATGCAAGGGAGTTGAACATGCTGTTGGTCTGACTAAATAGATAGTGTAGCGTGTCCCCGCCTGTCCTTACACTCAATGCATACCCCAATAAGAGTTCCTTGTACTCTTTTACATCGACCTCTCTCGCTGCCTGCTCAAGAGCTGACAACGGATCAGAGCCCGTGCTATAAACGATGGTCTCTATACGGTTGACTTCTTTCTTGATTTCTGGCAGCATGTCCATTTTATTTAGCCGCATGAAGCTATCAAACGGGGATAGCCCTCCACTCGTCATGACGCTGATGAACATTGAGGCATAAGGTATCTCGACTTTAAGGCTGTCGAGCCTATTGCTGGCCATCATCTTTGGGTAAAGGATCCCGACTCCTATTGGAGCAATAGCGCCTCCTATAGCCCCAATAAATACGAGTGGAGGCATCATCTGAATAGGTAGATGAATGAGCCACGAGAAACCCGCAGCAATGCCGCCTCCTATCACTAACCCGATGATAGAGGCTAAGCCTATTATGCTGAAGTAAACCTCTGGGTGGATCTGTATAAAGCTCACGTCGAGGTCTTTCTCTATCGATTTGAATAGATTGGCAAGTGGTATTCCAAGCCAGCCTAGGTAACAATAACAGAAATCTCTGAGACTCATTTACAAGACCTCCTCTTTCAGCTCATCTTTACTCTGAGCCATCATCAATGGTTCATCTAACTCATGCTCATTCCGAGTCATCATGGTATAGTCGAGTATCTTCTCAGCAACGTCAGACTGGTCTTCAATGCTGTCTTCCCTCAGAGAACGGAGAAAACGGGCACGTCTGTCGATCTCGTCTAGCAGCTCGTCTGCGTCCTTACCAAGCTTCTCGGCCATGTTCCGTATAAGGAAACTGCTGTCAAAGAATGTCTCGTACTCATCGTTTCTAGGATTCCAAGTCGCTACTGGGTTATAGTTTTCGAACTCTCTAATCTCCCAGATGTTCCTGATCCTACGAGCGTATCTTACTGACCCCTCTCCTGGGATTTTAACACGTTCGACGTGTAACACTACGTTCATCAATGGGATATAGATAGGTGAAACGTTCATTGGATGGGAGGTAAGGCGTTTAACCACATGGTCAACACCGTCAGCGTGAAGCGTGCATAGGCCGCCGTGACCTGTAGCGATAGCTTGGAATAGTACATAGGCTTCCTCACCTCTGACTTCGCCTACGATAATATAGTCGGGCCTGTACCTGAGACTGATCTTTACTAGATCGAAAAGCGTAATATTCTGGTTCTGGTCTCTAGAGCCAAACTTGAATGATTGTCTACTTGTAAGCTGGGTCCAGTTGGTTAAAGAGGGGTTTAACTCCGGTACCTCCTCTATTGTCACAATCTTGGTGTTAAGGGACATCAAGCTGATGATAGCGTTTAGTAGGCTTGTTTTACCTGCCCCTGTTCCACCTATGATCATGAGGTTCATTTTTGATTCTAGTAGTAACCAGAAGTAGGATGCTATCCTCTCGTTCAGGGTACCATAGTTTATCATATCTATGATGCTTATGGGGTCCTTGCGGAATTTTCGTATACAGAACGTGCTACCTTTTGGTGATACCTCTTCCATGAAAGTCGCCGCTAAACGATGGTTCTCTGGTAGCATACCGTCGAGTACTGGATGTGCGCTGGAGATGTGTTTGCCCGCCTTGTGCGCGAGTTTTACTATGAAGTTGTTTAATTCAATCTTACTTGTGAACCTGATGTTTGTTGGGATACTCTCGAACTCCTTATGCCAAACATAGATAGGCATGTTCACCCCGTTACAACTAATGTCCTCAATCTGGGGGTCATCCATAATTACATTTAGCGGCCCATACCCTATTAGGTCAGCAACAAGATGGTACTTGACCTTCTCGATACTCTCCTCGGATAGCTTTCCCAGAGATTTGAAATATTTTTTAACGAAAAAATCTGTCTGCTCAACTAGATACTTATCAGGTTTTACCTCTTTGTTTTCCGGTGGCTTTAACTCCTTGCTTATAATTTTCTTTAATTTATCGAGAGCAACTTTCTCTTTGTGGTTAAGACCCACCTCGCTTGAGATATAATAGAGCCTCTCGCTTTGATCATGGTACCTGATGATTTTTGCCTCACTAAAATGCTCGTTGACTGTATACTTGGTGATTATTTCATAATCGGGTTCAACCATTACCTCGGGTGGGGGTTCCTGTTTCTTTTGTTTCCAAGACAGTTGAGGTATTTTCACGTTTGTCACCCCGAGAGATGAAAAAGAAAAAAAGGGAAAAAGTACAGTTTAGGTGAGTCGGATTAATTTTATGTAATCCATACCACCCGCGCTGTGTAGTTTTATGTTAACAGTGGTTCCCGCGCTTAGTGTACCATAGTCGTAGTCTATGTAGACGGTTACTGTACCGGACTCGCCTGCTTGCAGTGATAACCCTGCAACAGGTAAATCAGTACCCATCTCCCCATCGTCAACCTGGTCGATACCTGTACCAAATCCTGATGAGGCGTACTCGGCTTCGTCAATCGGTACCTCGTTAACGAAGACATGAGTGATCGTCGCGGTTGCTGAGCCACTGTTCTTCAAGGAAAGCGTAATCTCCCATCCCAGCGTGTCTCTTGTAGCGTAACCTGTTTGTATCTCGACCTTCTCGAATTGCGTATACTGGGTGCTGATACCGCCCATCCAGTATGCTACTCCTACCGCTACTGTGATGGCCACAGCCACTAGGATGACCGTCGCGATGACGGGGCTTACTGCTTTTCTATCTTTCAACGGGGTTTCCTCCGAACAAGGAGATACATAGGCTTGAAATAGTCGTTTGTTTGTAACAATTGTACGTACAACTAGTAATTAGAGGCGATGTGTGAGAAAGATGTTGGATAAGGGTGACCCGTCGATGAGAAACAAAGACCTAGTCTCTAAGCTTACAGATTTTGGTTTAACCGAGGAAGAAGCCTCCACATATTATATTCTCATAAAGAATGGGCCAACCACTGCTACGGTGGTAGCAAAGCATCTCGGAACAAATAGGATGCGAGCATACCGAGTGCTAGACTCGCTCGTAGAGAAACAGTTCGCACGAAGCTCTCTGGAGAGGCCGAAGAAATATATCGCTACAGATATCGATGAGGCTCTCTCACTGTTTCTAAACAACTATAGCCAGACACTATCGCAGCTAAAAGAGAAAGAAAAAGAGCTCGTCGAAGAGTTCAGAAAGTTAGTAAAAACCCCGATAGGCTTCAAGGAGAGCGCGTTCAGGATTATACAGGGACGACAACAAGTTTACCGGCAGATTACCACGATACTCGATAGAGGTACAGAGGAGATATACCTCTATATCCCGAACAATGACCTATATCGCTTTGAGTTCGCTGACATCGATACAAATCTTAGAGATGTCCATAAAAGAGGCGTCGATATCAAGATTCTGACGCATATCGATGAGAACGTGCTTGATAAAGCCAAGGAGTACGCCGCAGAATATGATCTGAGACACATACAGTCATTCAATAAGCTTAGATTCATACTTCATGGAAAAAGCGAGATATTCTTCAGCTTCCCGAAGGATGACTCTATGAGCATGACGACCCGTGACGATACGGGTCTTTGGACAAACAACGAGGACTTTGTAATAGCGATGAGGTCGTTTTTCGAGGAAAACTGGTCTCTATCTCTTGACGCAACAGTGGTTATTGAGGCGTTAAGAAGAGGCGAGATGCCTCAGTTTATCAGGCTGACAAGTAACAAGGAAGAACACGACAGGATCTATGACGAGATGATTGCAGAAGCGAGATCCTCACTTGATATCCTCACTAAGAAGACAGAAAACATACTTGCATACTCACATACACTAGTAAATGCCCAAAAGAGAGGAGTAAAGATTAGAATACTAACAGAGCTTAGCTACGACTCCCTTGAAAAACTCTTGAAAATATTCTCGCCGGACCAGATTAAAGGAACAGAGAGCAAGTTCGACATCCTCATCACAGATAAAAAACGGGTCATCATGTTTATCCCAATCTATAAGGAAAGAGGAAACAGCATCACATCAAACAACAAGATCTACGTTGAAACAATCTCGGAGATCTATGAAGATTACTGGTCTCATGGTTTAATGATAGAAGAGCTGGGGCAGCGCCTAATCGTTGAGTCGAGGTTCAGAGAGGCCATGTCCATACTAATGAAAACCCTCAGCGAAGAATATACTGTTGAACAAAATAAAGAAATAATGACAAACACGGGGATCCATGAAATCAAAGCCTTAGTCACACGCATAGGAGGGAAACCGGTGATTATCGAGTTCACGTTACTTGGGGAAGAGTCAAGAAAAATTGCTGAACTCTACGCGAAGACCTCAGAGCTTAAAATGAGAGCTATCCTTGCATCATTCGATGAGTTTCCTGGATCAGTGCAAAGCCTGGCTACTCTATTCAATATAAGCCTTGTAAATGGGGATAGCCCAGAGAAACTAGCCGCAAGGATAGCTGAAGAGCTACAGGTACCTTGAAGGTACAGTGACTGTTTCTTTGGGGAAGACTTCGATCCCCTTCTCGCCTATTTGGTACGGGCGAGTGTTGAGATCGTGGCTGGTTCCTCTCATCTTCTCGATGTGAACTGTTCTTATGCCGTTTGGCAATGTAGCCAACAGAATAACCCCCTGTGCGAGGTACTCCTCTACCTGTAGTTCACGATCAGGACTATACGATCTTAACTCGCTTGTGACTATGCATGTAGCGTCGAGTTCATTCAGGCATTGGAATAGTTCTAGAGTCGCCCTGCGTCTATCAAAGTTGTTGTCAAACTGGAATAATAATGCTGTAAGACTGTCAAGTACTATTCTTTTTGGCTTGATTCTATAAGCCTCCTTTTTTATTACAGAGACGAGTGTAGCGAAGCTAAACTGCTCGCTGCCTATTGTTATCTCTCCAATCTTGATCTCGTCATGAAGAGTCTGTAAAGGAGAGGCGTCAACGAACTTTACCTTCTCTTCATAGTTTTTTTTAAAGTCCCAGTTGAACCCCAAGGCGTTCTCTATTATATGCGAGGGTTTTTCCTCTAGAGATACAAAGAGCCCTTTTTCGTTTTGATGTGCACCGTTTACAAGAAATTGGAGACCTAGGATTGTTTTCCCAACACCTGGACCGCCTGTGACTAGACATATTCTTTTCTTGGGTACGCCACCGTTTAGCATCTCGTCTAACCCAGATATTCCGGTCGATATCTTCTTCAAATCGGGTCTCATTAGTTATACAATCATAGCTATTGATAATTGTATAGCTTCAGATTACCAACACGCTCGCAGATCAACACACAGAACCCCAGCCTTCACAAAGCTCAGACATGAGGCGACGTCGACAACATATGACATCAGAGGCACTATAAGCTCCTTCTTTTAGAACACGCAGATATCTAGGTCAGGATAGGGGCGTGTTAGCTACCTGAAGTACATCCACACTTTCTCACTGCAGACTTCACCCATCCGTGGGATTTTCTGAAGCAGTTGAGCATATAGAAGGCATCAAGAACGCCGTTGATTTATCTCTCGGAGTCGGGATCTTTATGGTTGTTACACATTACAATCTCAGAGGTCTCCATGGTTATAGAACTGGTTGAAGGCTTGGCAGCGGGGGATGGGTCTAAACCCACGTTTGAGCCATCGATTTCTGGCGTTATCAATATATGTTATATTGTAGAGATGGCATGTTGGGGTTCTCCTTCTTTCAAGTAGAATAAACCATAGTATGAAAGGAGGAAGAAGACATTGATGTATGTTGGGCTGGATGTCCATAAACATGTGTGCTGCGGCACCGTGATGGATGAGAAGGGAAAAGCTGTCAAGCAGGCCAAGTTCACCAATGCCCCCGAGAGGCTGGAGGAGTTCATGGAGGGTCTTGAGGAGGCCAGGTGGCCATGGAGGCGGGTTACTGCTGGCAACCCCTCTACGACAGGCTGGAGGAGACGGGATGCGATGTGAGGCTGGCTCACCCGTTGAAGGTGAAGGCCACAGCCCAGGCCAAGGTCAAGACAGACAAGATAGACTCGGAGACCCTTGCGCACCTCCTCAGAGCCGACCTGCTCCCCGAGAGCTACGTGCCGCCAAGAGACATACGGATGCTACGGGACCGGGTCCGCCTGAGGGCGTTCCTGGTGGGGATGCGCACCATGCCCGGAACAGGGTTCAAGCGGAGCTCGCCAAGCGGGGAATAAGCACGGGTGTGCCTCTGTGGACCCGGGAAGGAAGAGCCCTGCTCGATGGATTGGGGCTTGAGGCTGTTGACCATGTTCTGCCGGTCATGGATGTCCTGGACAGGCGGATCAAGGAGATGTCCCTGGACCTGAAGCATATGTGCGGCGAGGATCCCCGGGCCAGGCTTCTGACCGCCATCCCCGGCGTAGGGTACCAGCCTTGCGCTGCTCATGGTCAGCGAGATCGGCGGCGTACGCCGGTTCCCTGACGCGGAGAAGCTGTGCAGCCAGCGCCGGCCTTGTGCCCACGGTGAGGCGAAGCGGCGGCGGCACCCACCATGGCGGGATAACCCGGGAAGGGTCCAGGTGGCTCCGGTGGGGGTTATCCCAGGCGGTGCATGTTCACATCCGCAGCGAGACGAACCTGACACGGTTCTACAGGCGTCTGGCGGGGAAGAAGCCCCGGCAGGTGGCCGTGATGGCGACGGCCCGGAAGATGCCGGGAGGTGGTCTACTGGATGCTGCGTAACGACGAGCCGTATCACCCGGGCCCGGGTGTGGTGGATCCTGTGGCTGGCCGTGGGAGGCTTTGCTCTGGAAATGATGTGGCCCGACTTGAATCCTTGCGGTTTATCCGTGTTAATGAGATTGGGGCTTCGTCAGGCGGAGCGCCAATATGCGGCTGCACGGGTTGACCGCGGATAAGAGAATGCCGTCGAAGGAGCTCGTACGGGGTAATGGATAATGTTAAGAAGGTGGAGAGAAACGAAACAAAGAAGAGAAGAACCCTCAACATAAGAGGATATCGATTAACCCATAAAATCCGGTTTAAGATGGTTCTTCCTTTATAAGGGCTTAAATACACTGACAGCCCGAGACGAGGTTAATCAACATCCTCTATAATTTATAACGGGGTTCACGGTGTCCAACTTTGCCTATTTCTCGTCCCAGATGAATTTAAAGTCGCAGCAGTCGTCCCACATGTGTCAGAGCCTGTCTAACTCGTGCATTATCATTTTAAAAAATAGATGAATTAGAAGCTGTAGATCGGATAGATGAGGATTTCATTGATTTTGGAATTGGACCTGCTGTGATACATCAAGTCACGATGAAGATTTGATAACATTCTTATAATTTTAAATCCCGTTTTTGCTCCTCATATATCCATAATTTTATCCCGAACCCGGACTCTTTCTCTCTAACCTGCAAATAACTTAGCACACATCCTGGCAAGACATTTAGCGCGTTTTTTCAAATCAGGGTTCATGCATGTCCAATCAAAGTGTACAATTATTAATGCTATGCATTCAAGCCACCGTAACTGATGCGGCCTCTCAGCCAAGTTACGTGTTTATAGCAATATGTGGCGCCGGGTGATAGCTTGACTCTAACATTTATTTTTCTCAAGGAAACGTTGGGTTTCGTCGTCTAATCTTTGGGAAAGGAACGTTGATCCATAATCTCAGTAGATTCGCAAGTGGGTTTTAGGTGAAGATTTAATCTACTTTTAACATAATTGTTCCGGGGATGCCCTAGAACAAAGCTCAGCCGTCCCGGGAGGCTACAGCCTCGTGAGGAACACGAACAAGCAGGCTTATAGGTTTATCGAGAAGGTCCTGGGGAAGGGTCCCAGCTTGGAGGCGGCACCCAACGCCGTGTACACGGGAGACACGGTCAGATACGTAATCATCTACGCGGCCACCACTCAGAGGACCGTCGAGGCCGCCGTCACGGTCCTCCGGGACAGGGGCAGGGACGCCCCCAGCCCCGACGCCGTCCACAGGCGGCTCCGGGATGCATGCGCCGGGGACCTGGTGGAGTTCTTCACGCCCTGCCTCGAGGAGGTCTTCGCCCAGGCCAGGAAGAAGCGCCTCTTCAGGAGCCCTAAGCGGGTGGCGGTGGACATCCACGTGAAGCCCTTCCAGCGGGGAGGCGGAGGGAACGGTCAGGAGCAGGGCCAAACAGGGCACCACCACGTTCTGGGCCTACATAAGCCTCGACATCGTCCACGAGGGCTGCAGGATCACCCTGGCGGCCCTGCCCCTC
>CALGBN010000487.1 GCA_937877765.1 Candidatus Bathyarchaeota archaeon
GTTCAGAAAACAGCTCATAGATGAGGGAATCCCCTATGATGATGCTGAGGAACTCGCGGAGCTTTTCCCCTTTAAGATGAGTGACATCATCGAGACGGTGCGCAGCGTAAACTAGCCCACCCCCTTCTCTTTTTTCGATAAGTTTTTACAGTATCCTTTACCGTCTTTCACGTATGTCTAAAGGACCAAGACCACCCTGCATTGGAATGTATGGTTTCGAGTATGAATGCGAGGAATGCGATTGGGCAGCCGAGTGCAAGGCGATGGATGAAGCCATAGAGTCAGCCGTAACTAGGAAAGGCACTCATGTTAGACTTACTGGTAAGTATAAGGAGAAAAAATACAAGCCGAAAACAAGCAGGTAGCAGTTTCAGTTACCTCTCAGCCACCGTCTTGTTCAGTAAACCATTATATTAGCGCTAAATCCTATTGACAGTTTAGCGGAGGCGCACTTGTTGAAGTTCATCGGAGAGTTCGTACAGGAGATAGACCAGAAAAGGCAAAGCTTTCAGCAGTTATTCGGGTTAGACGATAAACAATCAAAGATAGAAGAGACTCTAAAAGAAGAGCTTGAACACAACTGGCACAAGCTGCCTGAACCCGACAATGTATTCACCGAAGAGTACAGCATAGACAGTAGTAGTGCCTCAAGAACACTGAGCAACGGAATCGATTTCTTCATCATAAGAGCCCTCATGCTGGGAACATGCAATTACAATAAACCCAAACTCAGGTTCGAGATGGTGAAAGGAATCCGAGACTATAACGTGATCACAGGCTTTGAGCGGATTCTTAGAGACCTTATCGAGATAGAGATCGTCTTGGATAATATTGATGACTTGCCTGAGAACAGCATCGTTTTGATTGATGGGAACCTATATGGACGGTTCACGCATCTATTGCAGGAGCTTCAACTAGGTGGCTGGTATCATCTACCCCTTGAACTTCTTGACGTCATGCAGAAACTCTTCACAGAGTGTGTGAAACGAAACATAATGCTCGTGGGCGTCTCCAAGTTTAGCAAGACAAGGGTATTAACTACTGCTTTGCTTAGACCAAGTTACCCGAACCTCACTGATCCAGAATACCTTGATGTAGAGCTTCTATACAGGTGGAAACATGACCAGACAGGCTATACGACGCCTTTGATGCTTGGAAGCTATGCTATAGAGAAGAATATCAAACAGCTTGAGGAGAACCCGGAGAAATACAGGGAACGATACTTCAACCGGGTATCCCCGGAGCGCCGAGACTGGGCGACACAGGTAATTTCAGACATACCTTACAGCCCCGCCATAGTCATGTTCCATATGATACCAAAGGCACAAGCACAGCCCTTGAGGATCGATATACCGGCTTGTAGTCTGGGGCTACGGAAAAAGATAACTGATGTACGTCCATTCGAGTTTATACAGCCGGAAAAGGTTCAACAAGTAGCGCAACAGATCACAAGTGATTTCGGTGGAAGAGACGTCTATAACGCGTTGCTCTACATCGTGGACAAAGAAGTCAGGCTGGGAGTGAAGACTGTTGATACTGTCTATAAGTCGGTGCTTGGTAAAGAGCTGGGGTTCCCGATTGAGTATGATCGTTCGACACGGAGGTTTACAAATTGATGGATAACATTGCAGGATATATTGTAGGAGAGGTAGATACAGGTAACTTTGGATTCATAAGCGACTTAGATAACTATCCGCCACGCTACGAGTACTCGGTTATACCCGGCGTACGGGAAAGAGCTGGCACAGAAATAATACACGTTGACGTACTCGCACAGGTCAACAAGATAAGCAATTACAGCGATATCCTCGGAGACAGCCTAAGCCTTGAAGAACTAGAATCAATCATCAGCCGCTACACAGCCACCACCAAAGTATATGGGACAGCCAAGGTCCTAGGCTATCTAAATGACCGTGACGAGGTGGTGATGCCCAGAAGCGCAGCCATACCCGGACAAAAAGTCCACGTGGCGCCATCGGAGATGCTCTCAAGATTCTTTACAAAAAACAGAGGCAAAGGAATCCCCGTCGGTGGACTCATCACACGAGAAGAAGTCAAGGTACAGATAGATCCCAATGGATTCAGAAAACACGTAGCGGTTATCGCCCAAACAGGAGCCGGTAAGAGCTACCTTGTAGGCTTGATACTGGAGAACCTGTTACCTCTCGGCGCCACTATCATAGTGCTTGACCCTAACAGCGACTACGTGATGATGAAACGGACACCCGATGACAGACCCACAGAGCACCAAGAGGACATGATTATCTACAGACCCCCCGGCATCAAAGGAAGACGTTACAGCGACGCCGACATAGGGGGAGCAGACAACTACACCATCGACTTTAGCAACCTATCTGATAGCGAGATATGCGAGGTAGCGGGTATCAGCACCCGATGGGTTCACATCAGGGGAGCCATCACAGACGCCCTGAAATCCATGGAAGGCACCTACGGACCAAAACAACTAGTCGAACGCTTGAACCACCTAGCATTAGCCGAGGAAGACCGGACCAGACGAGAAGCAGCCAGTAGAGCAGCCAACTATATCAGAAGACTTCAAAATTACAGCATCTGGGGAAGCCAGAGTATACCAATTGACGACTTGGTTAAGCCTAAGCATATGAGCGTGGTTGACCTAGCTGGGCTTCAAAGCCACGTATCACAGTATATTGTTCAGAAGACCCTTGAAGATATCTGGAGCCTAGCTGTAACAGGGGGCCTCCAGTACCCGATATTCGTGGTCTTAGAGGAAGCTCATAACTTTGCACCAGGAGCCCAGATAACAATGGACTCAGCGTGCCTTGGGATCATCGAGAAAATAGCGTCAGAGGGAAGAAAATTCGGCATATTCTTGATGGTAGTAACCCAGAGACCCGGCAAGATCAGCAGCAATGTCCTGAGCCAGTGTAACAGTCAGATAATCTGTCTCTTATACACATCTGACGCTGCCGACGAATTAGACGGTGTAGATCTCGGTGGTCGCCG
>CALGBN010000488.1 GCA_937877765.1 Candidatus Bathyarchaeota archaeon
CACTACATGGTTTGAAGTAAGCGATATATTGAACTTATTTGAAGAAAAAGCCGGTCTTATATTACCTCTTCGAGCCAGATTGTCTGAAGAGAGAGATATGGAAAAGTTTAAAGGCAGGGGAATGCCGTTTATTTGTTTTAAACCCAAAGCACCGTTCACGCTTGAAATGGCCCTTTTATGCAAATCGCTGGTAGGGGTTCAGATATATAATGTAAATGATTGTGGAAAAGTCAGAAAAGGATATGGTTCAGCCAAAGGGTTTGGGCTTCTTCCTGGAAGATACACCTTTATCATCGATAAAGAAGGCGTGGTTCGTCACATTTTCACAAGTGAGACGGATATGAAGAAACATATTGATGAAGCACTCAAAGTGCTGAGAAAAATAATGGCATAGCAACAGGGACTACTATTTACCTTCTTTTTCCTTGATCTCTCGTCTCCGCATTGGCATCGCGTCAATTATTTGAAACACTGTAACTGGATCAACTGGAATTCCCCATGAGGCTTTTTCTTGACCATCCAGTCCAAACAATAAAACAGAACCCAACCTATCCGAATACTTCGCTTTTAATCCACTGATATCCATGGACGAGTAAGGATCAATGTTTGCCCCGAAATCGAACAATATCATTCGCCGCTCTTCTAGTTCGGGGATATATTTGTCTAGTAGTTTTTTTTCTGAGCATTGATCTTCTCTGGATCATCGCTTAGAATCAAGAGAATTCGTTTCTTCCAATGGTAATCTTCAAACATAATTACCCTTGAGGAACCCTAGTATTTAGAGCACTATGACATAAAGGCATTTGCTGCCATGAAAAAAGCTGCGAGCAAAGTAGTAACGGTGAAAACCAGTTTGAGTCTATCTGGATCAGTCTTCACGGATAATCTTCCTCCTATCAAGCCACCAATCACAGCCACAAAAGCGACAGGTAAAGCCCATTCAGGATTGAAATCACCTCTTAGAGCATGCCCGATAAACCCTGAAGCCGCAGTTGCAGCCACCATCGCGGAGGATGTACCAATAGCTATCCTCATAGGAACACCGCAGGCTAGCACCATCAAGGGAATCTTGAAGGAACCACCTGAGACACCCACTAACCCCGCAGCGAAGCCAGTGCAAAAAGTAACTGGTATCGCAACCAGTAATGGAACAGCGTACTTATGTTCGCCGAACTCTCGGTACCAGTAACCCTTTTTCTCGGCTCCATCATAGGTTCGCTGTTTCACAGGGCGTAGCATAAACAGACTGGCGAGAACCAGTAAACCGGAGAAAACGAGTTTTAACGTGGTTCCAGTAAAGGTGTGTGAATAGTATCCACCAATGAAAGCCCCTATGTTTGTAGGTGGCTCAATAAGCAGAGCTAGTTTCCAGTCGAGGGTTCTCTGTTTGTTATATACTAAGGCGGAGGCTACTGCGGCTGCGATTAATATGAACTGACCAGTAGTCGCAGCTTGATGTATCTCTAATCCGAGAAAAACGAGAACCGGTACATAGAAGTTGCCTCCACCTCGTCCAACCATAGACATTACAACTGCGATGAAGAAAACTGATACAATTGCCGCTAAGAGATTAGGACCGAGACTCATCTAGGTTCCTTAAAGTATTGTTAGACGACTCAAAAGCCTTCTGGAAGGTGAAAATTCTGGTTTTGCTACTAGAATTAGGTTGTCCCTTTATTTTTTCCCATTTCTTAATCCATTATATGTCATGCAGTCTCTGCGGTAAAGAACTAACAGACCATTCAATTACGGTTGAGAAAGACGGTGTAGCCCATGTCTATTGTTGCCCTAACTGCTTGTTTGATAGCCCAGATATGGAGAAATACAAACATCGAAATCTATCAGAGATCGTGCTGAACAAGACACTATTCGAGGTATTAGCGATAATAACCGGGTTCGGAGGAGTCTACTATACCTTATTTGAGACAGCCAACAGAGCGCTCATACTGGACACATTTAGCGTAGTTACCGCTCTTCTAGCATTGTTCATAGGAGTAGAGCATCTCCGATACGTGGAAGAACATGATTTATTGAAACGCTCAATAGTTTTCATGAGTATAATAACGATTACAGGATTCCTGATGATTGTGTGGCATCATGGATTTAGATAGAAAAAAGGACGATTATTTGCTGTCTCCAATATAGGCTTCGATGGGATCAATCCAGATTATGGTTCTGTCGGTGAAGGGGTCATCATATCTTAGCTCATGTTTTCCCCTGTCTTCCTCTGGAACCCATTCAAGGTACCACCATTTCCAATCCTTATTTACCTCTTCCCAAGGTGCAAGCTTTGCCTTGCCTTTTACTTTGTACCATTTGCCTTTTTCATCAGCGGGGAAGCTTACGATAACCTCCGGGTTCTCCTTGATGTGCTTGATTTTCTTTGTGTCCAAGAAGGATGGAAACCACATTGGCTCATAGGGAGACTCATTATAGTTGGTCATTGCCCTTGTTTTTGATTCACCTTTCTTGCTTGAGGTGGTTAGAAAAACTTGTTTTGATTCTTTGAATATGTCATGCATACCCTCGATTTGCTTCATAGAAAATTAAAAGGAATTACGGATTATAAACATTAATCGTAGTCAAGCCTAGATTTTTTTTGATAAAGAACTTAAAATTTCTAAAAAAGGGTTAGGCACTAGTCTTCTAGTACCTCTAGTTTGAAGCTCACTGGGCGGATTCCATCAGAACAAGAAGTATACATGTATGGTGGAGTTACCCATGACTCAAAGTTACCGCCAAAACGCAGTACAGCCAGATCCTTGTATAGGTCTCGCCATGCCCAGCTGCAGAATCCTTCAGGCATGGTTCCGTTTTTTTCCACGATCCATTCTGCGTTCTCGTCTACTGGGCAGATTGGGTAGGGGTGGTCTTTTCCGGGTTGGTCGGGGACTTTTCCATCGAAGATTATGGCTGGGTCTACTTTTTTCTGTACGGTGATTTTTACTCTATAACTCGGCATAATACTGTATTGTGTGGAGTATTGAAATAACTTGTTAAACCATTAGTCAGATAAGCAGAGACCACCTAATTACTGGTATGATTAAGCTCACTGATTTCTACGAGGCAAGAAAACGAGTCCAAAAATGGGCAAGACACACACCCCTAGAATACTCACCAGACCTCAGCAAACTCACAAACGCAGAAGTATATCTGAAACTCGAAAACCAGCAAACCACAGGCAGCTTTAAGATCAGGGGAGCCACCAATAAGATACTATTACTATCTGATGAGGAA
>CALGBN010000489.1 GCA_937877765.1 Candidatus Bathyarchaeota archaeon
ATGATACGGCGACCACCGAGATCTACACCGTCTAATTCGTCGGCAGCGTCAGATGTGTATAAGAGACAGCTATGAACTCACGGTACATGTTGCGTCGTTGCCTTGGCTTGCTAAGGCGGTCTGAGATTATCTCCCTCTGAGTCTTTATGCCTGTGAGCACCTTGAATAATGGTTTGATGACAGATAGAGCGTCTCTGTACTTGAACTCATCCAACGGGGTGTTGATCCGTGTCATGTACAGCATGGGGCTTCTGGGTTGCACATAGACCGACTGATTGTTGACGATCTGGCGTCCTCCTTTTCGGAGACTCTCGGCTTCCTCGATTATCCTTTCAAGAAGCTGAGCATCTACCCTCGCGGTGACATATTTTCTGAGAAGCATAGGTTTCTTGTCGCTTTGTTGGCTGTAGAGGACAGTCTCATAGCTTGGGTCAAGCTCATCTAAACTCGATAATAGTTTCTCCAAGTCTCTACTGTGAGTCTCCCTGAATATGTTCTTCAGTAGCTCAAGTTGCTCTGTTTCCTGATAGATGATGCCTAGTTCTATGCCTGTGTCGCTGAGTTTGATGCTTAGCTGTGGTAGGGGTTTTGCCTTGTTTCTTGGCAAGTGTTCTTGCCCTGTAGGTGCTGTAAACTGGTCATCAATAGACACATTCTCCATCACTTCTTGATCCGACAAGGATGGCACTAGCTTACCGAGTACCTCTTCTGCGATTCTGTACCAGCCGATGTATTTTCCGCGCCAAGACATGGTCTCTGCCCCAGCAATCATGGTACAAGGATAAAAAGGTTTGAAAAAAGGGTGTTATGCTACGCTGTTTCGGTTTTTGGGGTGACTCTCCAGCGACTGGCTGTTCCAGACTCTGTGTTCTCCCCTTCTTGGAGATAGTTTCTGAGTCTGTTTCGGATTAATCCCCCGCGTAGAGGGATAGAGCGTCCATGCATACGGAAGGTATAGTCTGTGTCTCCATGGGTCATGTATCCCTTCATAGCTACCCTGACGCCTATTCCCGCAGGGCTGATTCTACCAATGGACTTGAAGTTCATGTCTTCGCCTATTAGCTTCATGTAGAAGATTCCATCGGTGTCTAGCACCGCATAGCCTTCTATCTCTACTTTTTCGCCCATGTGGTTGATTCTACCCCAGAGCACCTTGTACAGCTTACCATACTCAGTGGTCTTTACCTTCTCGGCGATCAACTGTACACCAAGTGGATCGTATACTGATGCTGCGTCTGTGACTGGACTCAAGGTTTGGGCTTGTCCCCTTGCATTGAGGTACCAGATTACGGTTACTTCTTCCTCGTCCTCAACTTCATCCGCATCCATAACCTGAGCTATTACCTTGTCTATCGTAGTCTCGTCTAGGTCTGTGATGTTGATGGGCATACGCATCGCTTCAAGCTCCACTTGTAGCCTGTTGCGGATGGCTTTGCCCTTGATCTGCATATTTTGGACCATATTGCCTCTCTGTGTCTTCTTCTGGAGGCTTGTTACGCCTCGGCTTGTGTCCTGTGCCGCAAAAATGGGCGTTATTCCTACTGATAGCACCGCCATGATTAGCAGCGCTGAAACCATCATCTTCTTCGTTGTCTTCATTTTAACCAACCAAGCATACACAAGAACTATACTTGAGGAACCCCGCGGACACCCTGTTCCAGAAATGGAACCATTGTTCCAGTTTAGTAAATCCTATAACTTATTGATTCAATGGGTTCCTATGGCTATAGAGCTTGAAGAGATAGGTAGAAACCTACTGCATGTGCTATACGATAACTATGATAGCGGTAAATATTACACAAGCAGCGTCCTCTCCAACGCCCTTGAGCTAGATGAACCCATAGTACAGCAAAGTTTAGACACACTATCAGACTCAGAGCTCCTTCTGAACACTGATAAAGGGTACAGGCTATCCGAGAAAGGCTACAGTGTGGCTTATCAGAGAGCTACTAGCTATTGCCCTCACCTCTAGTCTGAACCAAGTAGATACCGATTATTATCTCGGCGATCTGATCCCTTGCATGTATTCATTCCTCAACAAAGCGTTGAAAGCCATCAGCATTGACGCAAGTTGAAGTTGGTTAAAGTTAAAACAGTCGGATACGTTGTCAAGCCTATGAAGGTTGAAGAAAGAATCAAAGAACTAGGTATAGAACTACCCGAAGCACCCGGATACAAAGGCAACTACATAGGCGCCAAATGGGCGGGAAACATCGCGTTCAGCTGCGGACAAGGACCAGCAAACACCACCAAACGCGGCATGGTAGGAAAAGACCTCACCATCGAGGAAGGATACCAAGGCGCAAGAGAAGTAGGGCTAAACTGTCTGGCTCAGCTTAAATCCCAGCTAGGTAGTCTTGACAAGATCAAACAGGTGCTGCAAGTAGTGGGTTTCGTAAACAGCGCTGAAGGCTTTATGGACCAGCCCAAGGTACTCAACGGTATGACTGACCTGCTCATTGAGATATTCGGTGACTATGAGGGAAGACCAGCTCGCGCTGCATTACCTGCTCATCACCCGGGCTGGATATGCTGTGAGGCATGGATGGTCGTAGAACTCCACCCAGAGGACTAGATTTTCTCAAGTTTTGGGGTGGGAATCCATCCATATTTCCATTCTTTGTTCAGACACTCGATCCAGTCCAGTGATTCTCCTAGATACTGAACTATTTCACCGACCTCAACTGTATGTTCTATGCTGTTGTAGGGTTGGTTGAAGACAGCATATTCTCCGTTGATGTCGAGGTGGGTATTTGGTATCCATGCTTCCATGCCTTTGATGTCTTGGCACCAATACCATCCCGCCATCTCAGGGTCTTCTCGTCCCACTTTCACTCTGTCACCACGATTGGCGATTAATGCCTCAGGGAAACTCGCCTTGTGAGACTTGATTACCTTGTATAGTTGCCGCATAATTGGTCTGATGTCTTCTAGGTATTTATCGTGGACGGTACATACGTAGACTACTCCCATGTGGAAATGGATGGTAACCGTTTATACACCAAACCCCACTGAGTACCCATGAAAAGACTCAAAGAAAAAGTAGCGTTGATCACAGGAAGCGCCTCAGGAATAGGAGAAGCCACTGCCCGACTCTTCGCAGCGGAAGGCGCAACCGTGGTTATGACTGATATTCAGGATAAACGCGGCATGAAAATAGCCGAGGAGATTGGCGCTGATTATCTGCATGTCGATGTCAGCAAGGAGACTGATGTGGTAAAGGCTATTGATTACGTGATTGAGCATCATGGGCGTCTTGACTGTATGTTTAATAACGCTGGGATAGCTGGCGCGGTAGGTGCACTGGATTCTGTTACCGTAGAGATGTTTGACAGAACTATAGCCGTGAATCTTCGCGGGGTTTTCCTTGGCACCAAGTACGCTGGAATAGTCATGAGTAAACAAGGCAATGGAAGCATCATCAACACAGCGAGCACAGCAGCAATCCGCACAGGCTATGGAAACCACATCTACAGCGCGTCAAAGGCAGGCGTACTACAGTTCACAAAATCAGTCGCAATGGAGCTAGGAGAGAAAAACATCCGTGTAAACTGCGTTCTACCCGGGTTCATACCCACCCCCATGATAGCAATGGCGAGGGGAGTACCAGTGGAAGAAGCAGGCTCCAAACTCCCAATCATAGAAGAAGCATTCAAAACCGCTCAACCCATCAGACGCTCAGGCAGCGTAGACGATATAGCAAAAGCTGTCCTCTGGCTTGCCTCAGATGACAGTAGCTTCGTGAATGGTCATGCCTTGGTAGTAGATGGCGGTGTAACTGGTGGACGAATGTGGAGTGACTATATGCTGGCGATAGACGGTTTGGAGAAGGCTCTCGGTTTATAGCCGAGTCTCTAAGTCAGCAAGCTCCATCTCTGCGTTTTTTATAAGTTCCTTGAGTTTTCTTTTTCTCCACTGAACCCTTGCATCAACAAAGTTCTCAGGCTTCTTGTAATCGCTATATTGAGGTACGGTCTGGTCATCAAACTCTCGCTGGAACATATTTCCATAGTCAGGTACTGGGCGGTCTTCTTTGACGGCCTTGATTATGTTGGCTTTGCATTCACTGCATTGTTCGATATGTTCCAGTATGTTTAGCTCAGCTGTGTTCTCAACGATAAACATCAGGTATTGTCCTTGGAGCTTGAGTAAGTTGACTTTATCGCATTTCTGCATACTTAGGCGATGGCTCCACTACGTTTATTCTTATTGATTACCGGGTTTCTAGATGTATTGTATGTAGATTTTTAGCTAACACCTGCATTTCTTTTGGTTATGAAGACTGTAATAATATATTTTAGCAGGGCTGGTCATACAAGAAAAGTGGCAAACGCGCTTGCTGAACATCTTAACGCAGATACAGCGGAGATCACGGAGCAAAAGAAACGAAACGGAATGCTAGGTTTCATAAGATCAGGAAGAGAAAGCATGGCAAACAAGATACCAGAAATTGAACCCATCACAACAAACATATCTGATTATGATCGGGTTATCATAGCTGCTCCAATATGGGCTGGAAACCTATCTACACCAGCCAGAGCATTCCTAATCAAACACAAGGACCTGATCAAAGAAGCAGCATTCTGCATCACCATGAACGGCAAAGAACCTGAGAAGGCATTAGCCACAATGAAGGAACTATCAGGCAAGACTCCTATAGCAACTGTAGCACTAAGAGCAGAAAACATAGACGATAACAGCTATCTACCTGAACTCGAAGCATTCGTGGCTAAGCTAAACTCTTAATCTTTTCCATTTATCAGAGTAAATTCAAGTTTCCTTCAAGTCCAAGAGTATCAAGCATCTTGTGTACGCTATAGCTCGCCCTTGTTAATCCCATACTACGTTTGAAACTGTCACTGCCCACACAGTAGAGGTTCTTCACAGGCGTCTTGATGTCACCGAAGCCAGCGTGGATACTCCATGTCGCCTTCTCAGGCACAAGATGTTGGTAGTGGATCATGTTCATGTGGCTTTCTAATGCAGGTATATTGCTAAAGATGGTGTGTCGAGCCTTCTCCTCTGCTTTATCGTAGGGCATATCCGGTGGTACTATGAACGCGAATCCTACGAGATGTTTACCCTTGGGGGCTAGTGTTGGGTCATAGTTTGATGTGGGTATCATCCACGTGTGGAAGGTATCAGGTGATGTACTCACCCACATCTCGCTGCCCTCATCCTTGAATATAGGCTCATCAAGTCCAAGCCATACGCTGAGACTGTTCACCTTCTCGATCTTCTTCAGGTTATCCACGTAGTAGCTGGGTAACGGTGAATCAATCAGTCTCGGTAAGTCAGTCGCGTACCCTGAGTAGATCACCGTATCTGTCTCATAGATTCCCTTGTAGGTTGTAGTGCTGGTTACCTTCGGCATCTGGGCTAGGCCATTGGGTGCTATGTCCACCTTCACGAGTTCGTCTCCTAGATTTATCTTGACTTTTTCTGGTAGTGAATAGGATAAGGCGTCTACTATGGTTTGAACTCCTCCCCTCGGATAGAACTGGTCTGTGGGGCGTCCACCCACCAGCATATTGTAGGCTTTTCCCACGTATGGGATTGTTAAACCGTTATCTTCCTTGGGTTTCTCCACTTTGTAGCTCTTCCTGTCGAGGAACCGGGAAACTGGTGCATTCGCTGGTCCTGTGCCCAGCATGAAGTAGCTGAGATAGTCTATGAATGCGTGAGATGTATGGGATAGGCTACGGGGGGTGATGTCGCTAATACTGACTCTGGACATGTCTACTCCTGTGCTTGCCATGTAGGCTACGTCGAATATGATCTTCACAAGCATTGACCTGTCCTCAACAGGTAGTAGCTCAAACATCATCCAGTCCTTGACGCTCCAAGGGAACTGCTTCACCTGACGATTTATCCTGAGAAAGTATTTTCCGAATGGTACAAAGTATGGAATCACATCAAAGTATTTGTCCATTAGCACCCTGAGTGGACCAGTATCCAGCCGGGTGATGATATGTGGTCCAGTATCAATCTTGTAGCCCTGATGCTCATAGGTTCTACAGGTACCTCCGATGTAGTTTTCCCGTTCTACCACCAGTACCTTTTTTCCTTCTTTTCCGAGGGCTAGGGCTGATAATAAGCCGCTTACTCCTGCGCCTATGACTGCTACATCGTATTTCTCTGTGGTGCTCAATGATGGTTCCTACCCATGTGAATTTCCCACTGAATAAAAGGTATAGCGTCAGTGATCGCTTTCATAGATAACATATCAAAACTATAGAGCATCAAACAGGGGGGGGTAACGCAACTACGCCACAAAAACACTGCATCAATAAAAACCAGCTCCAAAACAGCCCTAATTACAAACTAATCAATACAAAAACGCCGTCTAATCAATACCAAAAAAGGATAGGATGAAGCCTACCAGGAACCGCCCCGTTCCAAAAACTCCTTGGTCTCGGGGTGGATGTCCTTATAGTTCTTCTTGATATACTCTCTCATCTCATCAGCAAGCGCCATAGTCCTGTCGTATCCCTGCTCCTTGATGAAGTCATCTATCTCCTGCTTGGTCTTCCTTCGTGGATTCCAGTTCTCCTCATTAGCAACCCTGAACACGATACGTGTATGGTTCGCTGCTGCTAGACGCAGATTCTTCATCTCCACCTTATCAAGTGTATCATACTTGGTGTGTCCATATCCCCTACCTGTACGTACAGCAGTTGGGTCGCTGTTGGTTGCACATGGTACACTCTTGAGGAAGAATGGCCAGTGGTCGCTGTATGGTCCGACACCCTGTTTGGTAGGTATCTCGGCCTTCATCTCCGTCTCCCACTTCTTAACAAGCTTCTCAATCGAAGGATAGTCGTGGATGTTCAAGCCCTTCTTACCTGCACCTCCAGCTGCATCGAGATTCAGCATAAACCTGCACTTGTCTAACTCAGCTTCATGTTTAGCTGTGTAAGCATAGCTACCGTAGAGACCGATCTCCTCCGCCCCAAAGGTCATACACCGGACACGCCGTTTGAGTTTGTCCTTAACCATGCAGAGGTTTCTTGCGATCTCCATTACGGTTACTGCCCCGCTTGCTGGATCGACAGCGCCTTGACTGATATCATGTCCATCCAGGTGGCTTCCAACTACAACATACTCATCATCAACCACCTTTGAGGGCACCACGTCACCAACCACGTTCCATGTCTGAAGGTCATGATTCTTATCCGTGGTCTTGATCTTCACAACCACCTCATCCTCCCGCTTAAGCAATCTTTCAAGGAACGTACCATCCTCATAGCTAATTCCTATAGCAGGAATAACCGGGTTGATACCACCAGTTGGTGGACCATACGCCGGATAGTGATTCATGAAAATCCAGCCCTTTGCACCAGCCAGTACACTACGCATATACTTCTCGCTCCTGTGAAGGAACCGCTTCATATCCGGTGGACTAGCAGAAGTGACCATCACAATCTTGTCTTTAAGTTTCTCCTCATCATAGTCCTTTATCGCTCCAGGGCCAATGAAGACAAGTTCACCTTCTACCATAGAGCCTATACTGTGTGGTAGACTGATGACTTCAAAGCTCTTCTCGATGGGGCTTACTACTTCAAGGGTGGCTGGTCCGCGTGTCCAGCCGTGGATTGTGAACTCTTCTGCCTTTACGTTCTCACAGCCATATTCTTTGAGTTTCTTCATGATATATTCTACAGCGGCCCTGTCTCCGGGTAGTCCGGGGAACCTGCTTCCATGAACGTCACATAGAATCTCTAGGTTGTCCATGGACTCAGAACCTGTGTAGATTTCTGACATGATCTTTTTGTCAACTTCAATGTATGGATTTGTCAAAATCTTCTCCGCAGAATACCCCCACAATTACTGATATAAAACCTTCAATCACTGAAATAACGAGAAACATACTCTCTAATTCCTGAGATCAAATACTGAAACTAAATTTGGCTTCACAAGATAATCATAATCCACTGAAAACTGTTTTATCCTCACCTACCACACATCATTGAACAAAATTGGCAAAGGAAACCTCATTCTTCCTAGCGGGTGACGCATTCCAAGCCCGCTGCATCCATCAATACAAGGATCAAGACGACGTACAAGCCATCTTCGATCACATACAAGGCGCAGACGTTGCCTTCATGAACCTTGAAATCGCCATCCACGCATTCGAAGGCTACCCCATAGGCGATGGAAAATACGACGCCTATGGGCAAGCTGACCCTGAAGTAGCCGCAGACGTAGCGAAACAAGGCTTTAGCATTGTAAGCAGGGCAAACAACCACGCCATGGACTATACAGAAGGCGGCATGATAGCCACAACCCAGTACCTAGAAGCCGCTGGGCTATACCACGCAGGCGCAGGTATGAACCTCGCAGAGGCAAGAGAACCAGCATACATGGAGACACCAAAAGGCATCGTAAGCCTCATCAGCGCCACCACGTGGGAACTCGGATTAGCAGGACACGCAAGAAAAGACGTCATGGGTAGACCCGGCGTCAACCCCCTCAGAATGGTACCAAAATACCATCTAGACCAAGAGGACTGGGAGAGCCTCAAGAAAGTCGCAGACAAACTTGGATTACTACCCTCAGAATACGAGAACGGGTATAACTTCCCTTTCAGAGGACACAAATTCGTACCTAGCGACAAAACCATGCGCGAATACACCCCCCACCCAGTTGACCTAGCTGAAAACCTGCAAGCCGTACGCGACGCAAAACAGATCAGCGACTGGGTTATGTTCAGTCTCCACGGTCACTACGAGGAAGTCCATCCACCAGTGGGCTACCGCGAGAAAGAGATACCTTTGAAGGCAGTGGTAGATTTTGCGCACCAAGTTATTGATGCAGGCGCAGACATCTACGTAGGACACGGACCACACATCCTCCGAGGCATCGAGATATACAAGAATAAACCCATCTTCTACAGCCTAGGCAACTACATATTCCAAAGCACCCTAGCAAGACGCCAACCAGCAGACCTCTACGAACTCTGGGGACTAGACGGAGAAACCACAACAGTAGAACTCTACATGACACGTGAGAAACCACCCAGCAAGTTCTTCCAAGACCCGGCATACTGGGAAAGCGTAGTAGCAGAACTCGACTACGAGGAAAAACAACTCAAGGAGATCAGACTGATACCCATCCACCTAGATATGGACCCAGAGAAACCCCTACACGAACAAAGAACCACGGCAGGAGTACCCCACAGAGCCTACGGAGATCAAGCAAAAAGCATCATAACGAACATGCAGCGCCTCTGTAAACTCTACGACACAAAAATAGAGTACAAGGATGAGGTCGGAGTAATCCGCCTCTAAATAACCTCTTCCTTACTACCGCTTAGCCTGTCTAGGTAAACAATAGTCTCTGGTCTCAGGGTTCCTCGCTTCTTTTCAAGATATGCCTTGAGCTTTATCCCAAGACGGACTGTTTCATGAATACCGGCGTTATCAATAATCGCATCTACCTCTTTCTGGGTTCTCTGAGGATAATCCCATTTATCCATGTTCAATATCTTGAAAGCCAGCACAGCAGCGTTACCCGCACACTCACGCATAGCCCTAAGATCAACCTTGTCCACGGTATCATACTTGGTGTGCCCAAAACCACGACCACCACGCTTAGCAGCCTCATCCGGATCACCCATCGTAGCCGTAGCCACACCCTGAAGCAGGAAAGGCCAGTGATCACTATAAGGACCAACTCTTGACCATAACGGTAGATCGACGCCTATCTCATTGATCACTTCCTTGAACAAAGGCTCCAGTTGGGGCCAGCCATGAAGACAGAACCCTTGACGCCCAGCCCTACCAGCAGCATCAAAGTTCATCATAAACCTAATCTTCTCCATGAAATCTGGATGCGCCTCGCAGTATGCTCTGCTTCCGTAGAGTCCAATCTCCTCTGCGCCGAAACAGATGAACCTAATGTTATGCTTCAGATGCTCTTTTTCCTTGGCTAGTGTTCTTCCAAGCTCCATCACCACAGCGGCACCAGTGGCATCATCCAAGGCACCCACAGCAATATCATGCCCCTCATAATGAGCACCATAAACAAGCCACTCATCACTACCAGCAGTACCCTTCAAGTCACCCACTACATTCCAAGTATCAACATCAAGATTCCTGCACTTGGTCTCAAGCCTAAGCTTCACCTCGCCTTTCCGCTCAAGCATCCTCACCAAATACATGCCATCCTCATAGCTCACTCCAACCGCCGGAATAATCGGACTGATACCCCCAGTAGGCGGACCATAAGCAGGATAATGGTTCATGAAAATCCACCCAGCTGCACCCGCCAAAACACTACGTTGATACTTCTCACTACGATGCAAGTAACGGGTCATACCCCGTGGGTTACCGCTATTCACCATAACGATCTTGCCCTCAATCTCGTCCTTACGTTTCTCATAAATGTCAAGGGGCCCAGCACCAAGATACACCAGCTCAGCCTCAACCACACCCTCACTGCTCATAGGCAACGCGATACAGTCAATATCCTTGCTCTTGGGCTCCGTTAAAGAGAGACTGCTGGTATCCCTTATCCAACCCGGAATAGTGAACTTCTCAAGATGCACATTCTCCAAACCATAACCACGCATCTTCCCCGCCATATACTCGCAGCTCTGCTTGTCCATGCCGCTACCCGGCCAACGTGAATCATACTCATCACACAGCTCAACCACAAGATCAAGCGGCTCTGTGCTACTGTAAATATCTCCTAAAATCCGTTCAACTGGATTCATGGTTAAAGATATGCAATAGAATAAATAGAATTACCGGATTACCCGGTAAAGTAATTGATAAGGAGATACACCAAGCTAGGCAATAATACAACCATCACTGAGCGAGTACGACTCAACTCATAGTTCTCCTCAACCGCCAAAACAAGCAAAGCAATTGTCGCAATACCCCAGAGGTTCATCAAGTTTGCGCCGATGAAGGCTGTCAAGAACTTACCCAAACTCCTGTATGAGATGAAATAGTTTGCCAGTGAAGCTGAGTCCATTATTGATGCATCCACAACACGTATCAACTGATTTAGTAGACTAGGCACAGATGCAAAACCATGTAGCGCAAACATACGTTTCATAGAACCGTTTCCTCCACTTAGTTTCCCAAGTCCATGCATTAACAGAGTTGATGCACTCCAACCCAAAAGAATGGTGATACCGGTGCCAATACCGGCAAAGAGCCCCATGGAGCCTTCTATCTGGCTAGTGTCCACTCCTTCAAGCTGAGGCGATAAGATGCTAAGAGGAATCTTACCCATGTATAACATGCTGCTGTACGCTGCCAGTAGCACCATTACAAACATGACGAGCAGTCCTTTAGTTAGGTCGCTCTCGTCAACTGTACTAAAAATCTGCCGAGGCTTATACAAAACCCCGGTTACTTGTCCAATAAATCCCGGTTTTTCATCACTCATGTCTCAACGCCTCCACAGGGTTCATGTTAGAAGCCCTGTACGCAGGGTATAACCCTGACGCGATACTTGTCGCGACTGCGAACACAACCACCTCGAACCCAAGCATAATTGAGCTAGATGTGGTCAAATCTATGAAACTTCCTATTATTCCAGCTAAAAGATACCCGAAGCCCGCTCCAATAGCTCCACCAATCATTCCTGTCAGCATAGCCTCTGTTAGAAACATCATTAAAACATCAAGGCTCTTGGCTCCAAGTGCCTTCATTGTGCCAATCTCCTTGGTACGCTCCATCACACTAACTGTCATTGTATTGATGATGCCAACGCCAGCAACAACTAGACTAATGCCTGCAATCCCACCTAGGACAGACTGAATAGTTCCTAGAATAGACTCCACTTGTTCCTGCGCTGATGCAGCTGTTATAACAGTTGCTCTATCTCCCATCTTTTCCTCTATCCCCCCCGCGGCTTCGTCAACTACATCTATACTATCAGCCTGCGCTAAAAAATAGCTGAACTCGTTTCCAGTCTCAAATAATTGCTGAGCCGTCTTCAACGGGATAGCGATGGAATCATCAAGGTTTGCCCCGAAGCTGCTACCTGTCTCCTTAAGAATTCCAATGACTCTCAAAGTCAACTCCTTTTCCACGTCATCAACAGTAGCAGCTATCTTAATCCTGTCCCCAAGTTCTACAATGGGCTCATCAAGATCCAGTGGCTGCGCGATATTAGCTCCAACAATAACCACCGCAGAATCCGATTGAACAAAGTTACGTCCTTCCTCTAGCTCGGTGTTAGGGTTTAGCTCCTTGTACGCCCTTTCTACCCCATACACGTCAGTGGCAAAGTATCGTCCATTTATAGTATATTCCGCGATTTTATTGGCGATAATTGGCGTAACTCCCTTCACATAATCAACCCTGCTTACAATATCCAAGTCACGCCAATTCAATGAACCACCTGTCATGGTCATACCTGAACCAATCTCACCTGGCATAATAATCAGGTTACTTGGGCCAAAAACATTCAACTGCCCAGTTACGCTATCCTGAAGCCCCTCTGTGATACTAATCAAGCCAGTGATCGCCGCGCACCCGATTAAGATGCCCACTAGGTTTAGAGCGAACCTGAACTTGCGTCCTTTTAAGCCGTTGAAGGCTATGAGGAGTGTATCAACAGGGTTCAAGTTAGTTCTCCTATGGTCCTAGTCCGAGGAGTCTCCGTATCCACACCCAGAAGCCGCCATCTTGAGGCTCTGGGGTATCATCAATTTGTTCTCCGATGCTGATGTCTAGTCCTATCTGTTCTTCGTGTTCTCTGTTCAAGTGGTCCCTGTACTTGACGCTGAGTTTGAGTTCATGGTCGCCTTCTGGTGCATCTGAGTCTACTTTGTAGTTTATATCGAATGGGATTGGGCTGTCTGGGTCAACGGCTCCTATGTATTCGTCGCTTCCGCTTACCCGCTTCACAACATCATCCTCGACGACGCCGATTGAAACAAACTCAACGCTCTCAGTACCAATCAAAAGAAGGTCTGCTTCAAGCTCTTTTATCTCTCCCGCTGCCGCGGTCTCACTTGGTACATCAAGGAACTCAAAGTCGATAAGACCATCTACTAATAATGTCATAGTCTCAGTGATGGATTTTGATGTTCCCCGGTTGCTAGTATAGCTGATTGTAGCCGTAACAGGATACTGTCCTGCTGCAATACTACCAGACGCCAATAGACTATAGGTTGCTTTTGTGTTTTCACCTACATCCAAGTCCCCTAAGTTGACAACAGATGGGCTAACTGGTGAAATCGGGCTAGAAGATGAGAAGCTTATGGTTCCAAGAAGATCATAAGCTACAGCGCCTGTGCATTTTATGTTTAATTCAACTGTGAAAATGTCACCGGGTAGTATTGATTCCTCTAATACTTTCATTTCATCAATAGTGACTAGTGTGGTTCTTACTGCCGCTGATGATGCTACATTGATTGGAAGTGAGAAACTCTGATGGAACCTATTACCATCAATATCTTTGTATGAAGCAACCGCGGTTATTGAATAAGTTCCTAAAACTGTTCCCTCGATGATCGATATTTTTGGATTAACTGTGAATGAGTCCTCTGATTCAAGCTCATCGACATCAGTTACGATGTTATTTGTAATAGTGATGCTACTTGTCGAGGAGCTCAAAACAACATTAATGTCATTGATTGTTTCATTATCAACATTCCTGAACTCGAAACTGACATCATTTATAGCTCCTGCTTTTACCTCGATATTTTCCAAAGTCGGACTATAAACTAGACTTGGTGTAAACGCCTCTGATACTACTATGCCAATTGGTACAGTAAGAGAATCTGAGGATATTGAACCAGATCGACCATAAGATACTGTAAGTGATAGACTATATGCTCCTAGGGGGAGGCTCTGATCAACGTATATTGTTGGTTGATAGTTCTTTGATTTATCTGCTTGTATTTCTGAGATAACTTTGTTAGCATCTGAGATTACAGTTAGTCCTGATGTGGATGATGAGAGGAACGCCTCAACATCAAATATATTGTAGTCCCCTGTATTTTTTAGTACGATTTTTATCGTGTTTTCTTGTCCTGCTTTCAGGTAGATGTTGTTAGCACTAACCTGTAGTATAGGTGAATCTGCTGCTTGAGCAGGTATAGTTCCTAGCATCATCATTAGGGTGAATGCTAATACGATTATTGATCGTTTTTTCGTTTTCATTTAGATCAAGTCCTTGAATTTTTTTTCTCCTTCTATAATACCGTCTTTGAAGCTGATGAGACGGTCTGTTTGTTGGCCCACTGCGGGGTCATGGGTGATGAGGATGAAGGTTTTTCCCTCTTCCTCGTTGAGTCTTCTTAGCAGGTGCATTATCTCTGATCCTGTCCTGCTGTCTAGGTTTCCAGTCAATTCGTCCGCCAATAATATATGGGGGTTGTTTGAGAGCGCTCGCGCGATGGCTACTCTTTGTTGTTCGCCACCGCTAAGCTGACTTGGTTTATGGTCGGCTCTGTCTCCGAGTCCTACGAGTCCAAGAAGCTCTTTTGCTCTTTTATGACGGTCTCCCCTGCTTACCCCTGCTATCGCCATGGGTAACTCAACGTTACCCTGGGCATCCATTCTTGGAATTAGGTTGAAGAACTGGAAGATGAAACCGATCTCACGGTTACGTAGATCGGCTACCTGATTGTCGTTGAGTTTGTTGATATTGACGCCGTTGATGTGCACCTCACCTGATGTTGGACGGTCAAGTGCGCCTATCATGTTTAGCAGGGTGCTTTTGCCTGAGCCACTGGGGCCCATGATGGCCATGAATTCTCCTTCCTCTACTTTGAGGTCTACTCCTTTGAGTACCTCTAGCGGTCTGCCTCCTGACATGTAGGTCTTGTGTAGGTCTATGGTTTCCACGATTGGTTTTGTCATTGTTTTTTCTCCAGTAATGTGTCTATTTTGTCGAGTCGGCTCTGAGTGTTTTTCTTGATGTTGGTGAGGAGGTTTTCTTTAATATCCGTGTCGATGTTCTCTGTGAAGGTTCCAAGTAACCGTGCTGTCATAATTTGTTCTTTGTTTGCGAGTTTGTCCATGAATTTTACTGCGATTTGTTTGCGTTCGTTTGTGAGCCACTTGAATACGACTGAGATGTATTTAATGCTAAAGTCGATAGAGCCTTCAAGATGATATAGCATCAGGTCAAAGAGTTGTTTCCCCTGCGTGGTGATCTTATAGTAATCGGTTTTGTCCCGGGTTTCAGTACTAATATAGCCCTTTTTTTCGAGGCTTTTAAGTGCCGGATAGACTGTGCCTGTTTTAGGTTCCCATGTGCCTTCAAACTCGTCTTTGAGGGTTACGAGCATCTCGTAGCCATATTTTGGCCCCCCGTCGAGCTGTATGAGTAACAGCATCTGTAGTGGACTAACTGGCATTCTTAGGGGGTTTTGGCTGTTGATGCTTAGTGTCATTGGGTTGACCTCTACCTAGATAGATTGCTTTTGAGAAACAGTCCCTTACTCTTAAACATTTTTCATAATTATTTCATAATTTAATGCAAAGGGTTAACCGGTGTGAATAAATAGGTTTGGTGTAACATGAGTGTACTCATATTCACAGATAACCCTACCACGGGTGAAACGGGGCTAGTTCGACGCGAGTTAAAGGAGCGAGGTATTAATGTGGACTATCTTGCTCCTTGGGACATCAGTTTCCCCGGTTTTGAGCCTGATTATGATCTTTGTTATGTACCTAGTAACATGCTTCACAGGGGCAGCACCTTTGAGCTGGTTCACAGGCTACTTATTCTGCGACGTATCGAGGAGTCAGCAGTGGTTGTTAATCCTGTTGATTCCATGTTGAATTATAGTAAAGAGCATCTTACACTACAGTTGGATAAGCTTGGTATTGCTCACCCTGAGACCTTGATAACTGAGAACATTGAGAAAGCCAACGATTTCGCATTAAGGCTTCAAGCCGATGGAAGAGATGTCGTGATAAAGCCAATTTGCCTTAGTCGTGGTACAGGAGTAAGTAAGCTAAGTTGGATAAGAAGTGAAGAGGATCTAACTCAATACTTGCTTTGGTATACAAGGAACTTTGGAGAGGGTGTTTTCTATCTCCAAGAGTATGTTCCTAATCTTGGGTATGATGTACGGTGTCTCGTGATTGACGGTGAGGTTATCGGCAGGGAGGCAAGGTCTAATCCTGAGGATTTCAGGTATAATGTGGCTGCTGGTGGTAATGCTCAGTCTTTCGAGGATGATCAGTATGATGATTTAGCGGTTCAGGTTTCAGAAGCTGTTGGGTTGAATATTACTGGACTTGATATTTTACCACGTGAGAACGGTGAACCAATGGTCTTGGAGGCGAATTGTTATCCTGGGTATAAGGCGTTGATGGAGACTACAGGTATTCCTGTGCATAAACTAATTGTTGATTATTTCGAGCGTTTGCTATGTTCATAGAAGGTTTTTAATGCGCCTTTGACACGGATTGATCTGAAACAAAATGACGTTTTGCCCTAACTGTGGAGCGGACGTAGAGG
>CALGBN010000490.1 GCA_937877765.1 Candidatus Bathyarchaeota archaeon
CGGCAGCGTCAGATGTGTATAAGAGACAGCAACAGAACATGGTTCAGTTACGGTCAACTGGATAATAGATAAAGGGCTAAGTGCTGGTATGGTGTTTTTCCCCTATGGTCCTTGGGCTAATCAGGTTTTCTCATCAAACACAGATAGCACTGGAATGCCGATAATGAAAGGAATTCCAGCCACAATAATTCCCACCGATGATAAGGTTCAGGAATTGGATGAAATAATCGAAAAAATTAGGAGCGGAGCCTAATGCAGTATACAGACATTGTTTGCCCATTCTGCGGATGCCTCTGTGATGATTTAGAGGTTACAATCAAAGATGGTCATATTGAGTCGGTTAAGAACGCGTGTACAATATCACAATCAAAGTTCATGAACCACCACGAAAACAGAATCAAGGCACCATCCATAAATGGAAAAGAGACTGAACTAGAAAAAACAGTGGAAAAAGCTGTAGAGATACTTGCATCAGCGAGAAGACCATTGATCTATGGGTTAAGCTCCACAGAATGCGGAGCCATCAGCAAAGCGGTAGAGATCGCTGAATTTACCGGTGGGATACTGGATAACACATCATCAGTATGTCATGGACCAACAATTCTAGCGCTACAGCAAGTTGGTGAATCAAAAACAACGCTTGGAGAAGTTAAAAACAGAGCCGATCTCGTTGTTTTTTGGGGTTCAAACCCAACAGAGGCTCATCTCAGACACATAGTCAGGTACAGTGTCACCCCTAAAGGAATGTATGTACAAGAAGGCAAGAAAGACCGTAAAATCTTCGTAGTAGATGTACGAGAGACACGCACAGCCAAAATGGCGGATAAATTCCTCAAAATTGACCATAACAAAGATTTTGAGCTATTGCTAGCGTTACGTGCACTAGTCAGAGGAGAAGAATTAGAAGCAAGCCAGATAGCCGGAGTACCAATTAAAGAAATTAAAACACTCGCTGAAGAGATGATGAAAGCCAAGTTTGGTGTGGTGTTCTTCGGTCTCGGATTGACCCAAAGTGATGGACGGCACATGAATATTGATGCGGCTGTAGGTTTGGTTTCAGAGTTAAACAGAAAAACAAAGTTCGTACTCACACCTATGAGAGGACACTATAATGTGGCTGGCGCGAACACTGTGACCACGTGGCAGACAGGGTATCCATATGCGGTTGACTTCAGCACCGGATACCCCCGATATAACCCGGGAGAGTTCACTGCAATCGATGTCCTAAGCAGAGGTGAAGTTGATGCAGCTTTGATTATAGCCTCTGATCCGGGGGCAACTTTCCCCAAAGATGCAGCTAAACATCTTGCTCAGATACCTGTAATCACACTGGACCAGAAAACCACTCCAACAACAATGCTTAGCGAGGTAGTGATACCAGTTGCAACGGCAGGAATAGAGGCAGAGGGAACCGCGTATAGGATGGACGGTGTACCTTTGAAGCTCTCCAAGTTCATTGATGCAAGGGATGGGGTTTGTTCTGATCGCGAGGTATTGGATATGATTATCGCTGGGTTGAAGGAGGCGAAGCAATGACATTGGTAATCAAAAATGGGTACGTATATGACCCATTAACGGGGATAAATGGAGAACAGAAAGACATCTTCATCAAAGAAGGAAAAATAGTAGAAGAAACAAGCGAAAAAGACGCTAAAATAATTGACGCAGAGGGAAAAACCGTGATGCCCGGAGGTGTCGATCTCCACAGCCACATCGCCGGAAGCAAGATCAACATAGGAAGACTCCTGAGACCCGAGGACCATCGAAAAGATATTGTCAAACGGGGGAAAAACACACGAGGAGGTGTAGGCTACAGTTGTCCTTCAACATTTATCACGGGTTATCGTTACGCTGAGATGGGGTATACGAGTGTAATGGAGGCGGCAATGCCCCCCATTGGAGCAAGACACGTCCATGAGGAGTTAAATGATACCCCCATAATCGACAAGGCGGCTTTCACCCTATTCGGAAACAACTATTTCACGTTGAAATATGTTAAAGAAGGGGATATTGAGAAACTCAAAGCCTTCATCGCGTGGTTACTAAAGGCAACAAGGGGATACGCGGTTAAGATAGTTAATGCTGGGGGAGTAGAAAACTGGAAGTGGGGACATAATGTCTCTGGTTTGGATGGTAAAGTCGAAGATTACGATATTACCCCGCGTCAGATAATCAAAATGCTTGCGAAGGCAAACGAGGAGCTTGGACTCCCACACACAATTCACCTACACTGCAATAACCTCGGGATGCCTGGAAACTACAAGATAACAAGGGAAACAATGGACACCCTCAAGGAAATCAAACCCAAAAAAGGCAGGTCAGCTACTGTTCACGTGGTTCATTGTCAGTTTAATGCTCTTGCAGGTGATAACTGGATGAATGTCAAATCGGGAGCACCATATATCGCCAAATATGTAAACAATCACGATCACGTAACGCTGGACCTTGGTCAGGTGATTTTCACAGACACCACCACAATGACCGGTGATGGTCCATGGCAGTTCGCCCTCTGGAACATGACGGGAAACAAGTGGGTGAATAGTGACGTTGAGATGGAGGCAGGAGCAGGCGTTGTACCATATACTTTCAAGAAGAATAACCCAGCGAACAGTGTTCAGTGGGGCATCGGTCTTGAACTGGCGTTATCAGTAAAAGATCCTTGGAAAATATACATGACCACAGATCACCCTAACGGAGGACCATTCATTTACTATCCACAGGTGATCGCTTGGCTCATGAGCAGACAAGCAAGAACCGATACCATGAGAGAACTCAACAGAGCATGCCTCAAACGAACAGGACTATCCAACCTCTACAGGGAATATAGTTTCAATGATATTGCCATTGTGACCAGAGCGGGAACAGCCAAGGCTCTAGGATTAACGGAAAAAGGCCACTTGGGGGTAGGTGCTGATGGCGATGTGGCGATATACGATATTGACCCAACAAGTTGGAGACCAAGCCAATATGATAAATTGATCAAGACTTTCGCTAAAGCATCCTATACAATAAAGAACGGTGAGATTGTGGTGAAAGACGGCGAAGTTGTATCTGCACCTATGGGTACAACACATTGGGTTGACGCTAAAATGCCTCAAGAGATCGAGGAGGAACTCATGAAAGACCTTGAACGCGACTTTAAACAATACTACACGGTTAGCCTCAAGAACTATCCTGTTGAGGACGAGTATCTTCCGATTCAAAAGATACACAAAGCAGGAGGGGGACAGTAATGAGCTTCATACACAACGGCGTCGAGATAGAGGACACCTT
>CALGBN010000491.1 GCA_937877765.1 Candidatus Bathyarchaeota archaeon
TTTTCAAGCAGAAGACGGCATACGAGATGTAGAGAGGTCTCGTGGGCTCGGAGATGTGTATAAGAGACAGACCAACTTGATGGCGTTCTCAGTATCCTCAAGACTCAGCAACCCGACATGGCTATGAATGTGCCGCGTGGGCACTGTTATGACCACTGATGGACAACCCGATGCATTCACGTGAATCCTGCCGGCATCGGTTCCCCCGCCTGCCATCTGACTAAGTTGCAAAGGAATCTGTATATTTTCCGCAGTTTCCATCACGAACTCTTTAAACTCCTGATTTGGAATCATGCTTCTATCATAGGTAATCATTCCCGGTCCAGCACCCATTTTTGTCGCAGCTTCTTGTGGTTTGATCCCTGGAACATCTCCGGCTATATCCACCTCAAGCACAATAGCTACATCTGGGTTAACAGTCTGAGCTATAGTCTGTGCGCCTCTAAGCCCAACCTCTTCTTGAACCGTGGCTGCTCCAATGATCTTGTTTTCATGAGGTATCTTCTCATCCTTGATGCGTCTCATTGCCTCCATGATCACGAAAGTTCCTATTCTGTCATCGAAGGCTTTTCCCATGGCAATTTTGCCATCGCGGATAATGCTGAATGGACTCCAAGGTACAACTGCATCACCTACCCGTATGCCTGCTTCTTTCACTTCTTCCTTTGATGAAGCACCTATATCGATGAACATGTCCTTCTTCTCTACGATCTTCTTTCTTTCATCTTGAGGAAGTATGTGCGGTGGCTTTGATGCAATGATACCAATATGGTCTCCTTTCTTTCCTCTGATGGTAACTTTCTGGGCTAGTAGTACTTGGTCCCACCATCCTCCAAGTTGGTTGAACGTGAGAAAGCCTTCATCAGTAATTGATGAGACTATGAAACCAACCTCATCCGTATGACCAGTGAGAAGTATCTTTGGTCCTTCGCCCTCTAACGTAAACGCTACTGATCCAAGTCTGTCTGTGAGTATCTCATCTGCGAAGCTCTTTACTTCTTGTTTGACATGCTTGTTTACTTCTCGCTCAAACCCTGATGGTCCAAAGGCGTCCATCAATTTCTGCATTAACTCGATTTCTCGTTTATCCATTTCAATCACTTTATGATCAACTCATATAACCTAAATCAGTTACCATCAACGCTTTCAAAAGGTTACTTTGGGTTTAATAGTGAAACCTTCATCACTTGACGTTAACACATGATTTTAACACGAACATGAAAGACCTTATAGACCAACAACGAAAAAACCATGTAATATTAACTTAACAAGGCAACCCTATTTACTACAGAAACATAGCTTACAAAGATACCTGTTTATTGTATAGAATATAACAATTTACAATGATGTCAAAAGAGTTGATTTAGACATTTGATTCATTTCTGATCTGTCCGAGGTTTTATATGTCTGTCAGAGAGAATAAATGAAAAGCGGAGCGTGGCAGTGGTTGGCTGTCGTCCCTCGTTGCCGTTGGGGAAACCCGCTCCGGTAGCCCAATACTTTCTTCGGATTTCCTTACTGTTCCTTAGGAGCCCAGCGCCCACTAGCCAGCCCTAATTTAGGGCTCTTTGAACAAATTTAAAAAACTATTCTTACATTTGGTGAGAATAACTCAATTTTGTTAAAAAATATGTAAAATATATAGAAAAAATTATGTTTTTAATGGAAAAGTAATCTATATTTTACCATATACATGGCTCTAAAAACGTTAACGTTTCCTTTTCCGTTGATATTTTAGCTTCAATCCCGATTGGAACTGTGACTATTGGATTAGTATGCCCAAAATCCATCTGCGCTACAATGGGGCAATCCACATCCTCAATGATGTCCTCGATCAGCGAGCCTATCCAGAGATCATCCTTGATACCTGTAACCTCAGGAATTCTACCAATGAGTAAACCATTAATCTCTTCAAGTACACCAGTTTGCTCCAATTGTCTGAATAATCGCCTTACATTCTTTGGACTACCCGATTCGTCTTCCTCTAAGAAGAGAAGCTTACCTTCTAAGTCTGGCCAGTACGCTGTGCCTGCTAAGGTTAGTAGTGTACCTATGTGTCCTCCAATGATTGGCCCTTGTGCTGTGCCTTTCTTGATGATCTGCCACCCGGGGTTAGGGTTCTCTGTTATTGGTTTTTCTGGGTGCATGTAGAAGTAAGGATCATCGATGAAGGTGGGGGAGGCCCTTAGCTCGTATTTGTCCATGGGGGTCATGAGCATGTCCTTGAAGACCTGGATTTCCCATGGCATCAGGAAATCGTGAGTGAACGTGATCAAGGCGGGTCCTTGGAAGTTCACTATACCTGCTTTCTCGTAGAGCGCCGTGTTTAGGAATGTTATGTCGCTGTATCCTATGAAGACCTTAGGGTTTGCCCTGATTAGCCCCCAGTCGAGATAATCGAGCAGATCATTGCTGTTCCAGCCTCCCCAGTAACACATTATACCATCAACGGATTCGTCCTTGAATGCGTTCATCAGTACCTCTGCGCGTTCATGGGGTGGACCAGATGTACCCTTGAAATCACCGTAACAACTCGGATGTATCTCAACGTTGAAACCTATCTCTTCAAGGTTTCCTACTCCTTTTTGCACTGTTTCATCCGCTGTTGTTATTGGACTCGCTGGAGCAACTATCAGAATAGTATCTCCTTCGCTGAGTCGTTTGGGTTTCACAAGTTCCATGGCAGTGTATTCTGCTATGGGTGATTAAAGTTATTCTAAGAGTTTCGTGACTTTACGCGCTGAAGTTAGGTATCCTGAGTGTCCAATCATCTGGGTCTTGGGGCGTGTCTTGTTGTAAGCTACTGTGATCTCCCTTAGCATCAGTTCTACGGTTTCGATCTCGATGAATGGATATTTGTTGAGCTCCTCTGTGGTCTTCATAACTTGCTCAATTGTTGGGCTGAAACTGAGGAATACTGCGCTTCCTGCCATGGCTTTCCAAGCGTGTTCAATTACTTGCCATGGTGTTGCCATGTCTAGAATTACTGCGTCAACATCCTCTTGTGGTATACCCTTTGTGATATCGAGGATGTCTAAATCTACGTAGGGCATGAGTCCTGATTTTTCTATGTTTTTAGCTGCAGTGTTTTGATGTTTTTCGTTGATATCATAGCTGTATACTTTACCGTTTGGCCGTACGACGTTAGCTAATGCCATGGTAAGGGCTCCGCTGCCTGTGCCTGCCTCTACAACGGTGCTTCCGGGTCCGATTCCTAGTTGGAGTAGGATGTAGCCTATGTCTTTGGGGTATAGTACCTGTGTTCTGCGGTCTGTTTTTAGTACGCGGTCCCTGATCAAGGGTTTGAGGACGTAGAAGCTGACTCCTAGAC
>CALGBN010000492.1 GCA_937877765.1 Candidatus Bathyarchaeota archaeon
TCCTAATAGGAATCGAGGCCGAGGACACCCTGAGCTTCGACGCGGCGTGCACACCACGCGTGGAAGCGGCGGTTGATCAAGTCGTGGAGGAGATAATAGAGCTAGAGTCCCGTGATAGTTGAGCACGGCATCGCAGAGAAACCCTAGAAGAAACGAAAATACTGGGGGCTCGGATAAAAACTCAAATATTCCATTATCATGTATCCGCCTTGTATGGTTTATTTGCAGGGTACAACCGTTGTAAGAAATAACTCTTTCATCTATACACCATTCTTCCCACCTTTACGTAATAAAAAAGAAAGGCGATAAATGGCTGGCGGGATGCGCGCTCTGCAGCTGGAGTAAAAATGAAGAAACCGAAGAACTTGCCAGAGTCTAGCACGGCACATGGATGCTGCACACAAGAAACCACTCATGTCAATAACCGAACAGGATAGCCCTGCGCCGGTGACGAGAAAACAGGTTTACCTAAGGCAGTGAAACCATAAAAAGTTTTAAAAAGGGTCAAAGGTAGAAGCCATGAAAGAGGACCGAGCCTCTTCGCGAGGTCTATTTTCTAGCTGTTTTCTGCATATGGTACGTCGAGGGAGCCTAGAGCTGGTTCAACAGCATCAAGCGCTCCACGTTCAATCCGCTTGCCGCCATCGGCGGGATCTCGCTGAGGTTCTCCTCCGTGAACCGGGCTGCTTTTTCGGTCAGCCTCTGCTCGGTGTCGACGGCGAACTTCCTCTCGACCTCCTCCCGGTGGATGTTGTTCATGGTGCAGAAGGGTATTATGCGGTTGTCGGGGGTGGCGTAGTGCACCACGCATCTCTGAACCCTGTCGAGGTCAAGGTTGTAGGGGTCTTGGAAGTGCATTGAGCTCAACAGGATCATCTCCCTGTGGATGTCGAAAACCTGCTGGAAGTCGTTGTCGTAGATTATGTCCCTCACCATCTTGAACAGCCCCTTGAACTCTATTCCCTTGAGCAGGTTCTTAGCCAACTCAACCTTGGTTTTAAGGTCGTGCCCATCTCTCTGTCTCTTGTTGTAGTTCTCCAGAGCTTCGAGGAGTCGCTCGACGTTCATGTACTCGGTGATGGGGTGCACCTTGTCGTCGTCAATGACCAGGTAAGTCGCGGCGCCGCAGTGGGGGTGGGCGTTGAAGTCGGGGTAGTGCTTGTTCTTGATGTGGCTTATGAACTGGGTTAGAGGCTGCGTTGCGGGGATCGGGTACCAATCCCTCTGTTTGACGAAGCCCCCAGTCTGCTCCTCCACCAGCCTCGTCAGCTCGGGTATCGTGATCCTCATCTTCTCCCGCTCCGAGGTGTTGATGCGTCCGGTGATGCTTACGGGCTGAAAGTTGACGCCCCTGATGCAGTCCTTGTTGTCGATGGCGAACCTGATAATGTCTCCTACCTGGTCATCGTTGACTCCCTTGACCAGCGTCGGAACGAGGACGGTGCTGGACAGGCCAGCCTCCTTGAGGTTCTCGATGGCTTTCAGCTTCAGGGGGAGCAGGTTCAGGCCCCTCGCCTTTATATAGGGTTCGGGCGTCACCCCGTCGAACTGGAGGTAGACGTTGTCCACGTCCGCCCTCTTCAGCTCTCTACAGTATTCAAGGCTCTCCGCCATCTTGATGCCGTTGGAGTTAACCATCACCAGCACGAAGCCCATCTTCTTGGCCATCCGGATTATCTCAAAGATATCGTCTCTGACCGTCGGCTCTCCCCCGCTGAGCTGGAGGCAGGGTGTGCTGAAGGGCTTGGTGTCCATCAGGTTCCCCATCATGGACTCGATCTGCTCCAGCGTGGGCTCGTACACGTAGCCCGCCGCCCCTGAGTGGGCGAAGCATATGGGACACCTCAGGTTACACCTGTTGGTCACGTCTATTATCCCTATCATGGTGGTCGATCTATGGTTGGGGCACAGCCCGCAGTCGTAGGGACAACCAGATTCCTGTGTTGAGAAATAGTTCTTGTATTTAGCGAACCTCTCGTACTCTGAATAGCTGTCCCAGTATATCTCGTTGAACTCGCCGTGTTCTGGGCACGTTTTAGTCATGTAGACCTTGCCTGACTCCTCGTACACAGTTGCAGGTATCTTTGTCTTACAGACGGGGCAGATGCTTTTCGTCTCCTTAATTACCTTCAAGCCACCATCACCTTCATTACAATATGATCATGACGTAAAACCTGATAACTAATGGGAGGGGACTAATAAAAGTCACTTTGTTACGGGGCGGATTCCTCATCAAGTTCATCACAGCTATTTGATCGATTATGGGAGGGGAGACGCTGTTTAAATAGTTAAACCACGGCTTCAATCCGCTAACCAGTCTGTCAAATAGAATACGCGTATGCCTCACCAGCCTCTGATTACCATGATGTCTCGTAAGGCTGTCATACACATATCGTTCTACAGGGGATGGAGGATGAAGGTAGAGATATTGAGGTCAAGAGCCAACGTAGAGCCTTCTGCTCCTAGACATAGTAAGCACTCCGGGGTCTTGTCGATGACGGAATGCTGTTCGATCCAGCGATAAATAGCACCTCGACCATGGGCCGGCTGTCATCCTCATGACCCATCTACACCCGGATCACGCGTTCTTCATCGAATCGAGGACCGAGAAAATATATGCTAAAGAGAGAAACGAGGACGACGGCATCGATGTAACTGTGATTGAGGAACCCATGGACTTGGCTATTCCATCACCCGATCCGACACACCCAGCAAGCTTGTGAAGTCTCAGGCATACCTCGTCGAGAGAGGTGCCGAGAGACTGCTGTACACCGGGGAAATGATATGGAACGAGAAAAAATACCGTGAACCCCTCAAGGAACTGGGCCTCGTTGTAACCGACGGGAGCTACTACCGGAAAGGCGGCCTAGTGAGGAAGGACAAGGAAACAGGGAGGCTGTACGGCCACAACGGCGTCAAGAACCTTGTCCGCCTCTTCAGAGAGTACACCGACCACATCGTCTTCACCCACCTTGGGAGCTGGTTCTACAGGGACATAGAGGCTTCGAAGCAGAAGATCGTGGAGCTGGGTTCGGAGGACCTGTTGGTCGAGGCGGCCTATGACGGGATGACCCTGGAGAACTGGTTCTCGCAGCCTTTTTTCCTGTGTAGCGCGTCTTCTATGTGGACTCCTTCAGGTATCCCATGACTTCTTCGTCTGTGAGGTCACGCCACCTAATATACGCGGAGGCCACGGCGAAGTAGAGCCCCGACCTGACGTTGAGGCAGTATACCTCGTCTACATGCCGCCTCAGCATCTCGATTGATCTCAACGGGGCCGTCGGCACCGCCACGGTCACCCTTCCAGGGTTGTACTGCTTCACCGCTCGGGCCGTGGTGAGCATGCTGAACCCGGAGGCGAGGCCGTCGTCAACCAGGATCGGGTGCCTCCCTTCGATGTCCGGGAACTCCCCTCGGCCGTAGAGGCGCATACGTTGTCTTATCACTCTCTTTTCTTTTTCGACGACTTCCTCCACCTGGTCATCGGTCAACCCTAGCTGCCGCACCAGTGGCTGGTTGACCTCGACGAGGCCGTTCCACGCGACTGCTCCGAAGCCCGCCTCAGGGTTCCAGGGGACATGAAGCTTCCGCGTAACCGCGACCTCGAGGGGCAGGTCCAGTTTCTCCGAGATCACGCATCCCACAGGCACCCCGCCGGCAGGGATGGCAACAACCAACGCAGAGCGATCCCCCTGGTATGCCTCCAGCTTCTCGGCGAGGAGCTCGCCCGCGTGCTCCCTGTCCCTGAACACATGGGTCTTTTCACGGTACTCTGCCGAGTCGATTACCCGGGCCAATTTACGGTCTAGGAAATGTTTGTTCTGGATTTTATTTTAAGTTTAACACCATTCGAAAAACCGGCAGGGATCAATGAATTCTGACCTCTAGTTCACCCAAATTTATTTTTTCCGGGTGGTTAATAATGTTTAACTTTTCGGAATTATGCAGAAAACTCTCGTATGATGTAAACGTCCTACAGCATCTGATTAGCTATCTGACATATGGGCGGGTTGTAAAACCAACCTGCATGACGATGATTTGTACGCTTGGTAATCAGGTATATATCGCATGGTATGTTTGGTTTCCTGGATGTCAAACGGCTCCATAGTGAAGGCCAGAGATTACCTGACAGCTTTGAAGAGCGAATACCCTGGCGTAGAGATACCCTTCTACATGTTCCGTGAATGGTATGGAACCGAGCAGAAAATCTTCTTCGACTGCGAGAACGGCGACCTCGAAGACTGTAGAGACGAGAGGCTTGGCTTCAAGCAGTTCTCATATTTTCGTGTCTTCTTCATCGTTAAAAGCGAGGAAGTATTATGCCGTGAAGGGCATCAGCTACCCCAACATAGGTAACAGCAGCCTAGAGTCCTGGGTGCCAAGGTTCGAGAAAAACCTCAAGCCATCCACACTCGTGTCGCTGAGCGCTTCTGGCTCGGAGCTAGTAGACGAGATAGGCTTTCAGCTACAGGACCTGATTGCAGAATCACCAACTGGCATGATCATAGACAAGCCGTAATATGAGCGCTGAAGATCAAACCTTCACCGCACAGGTGACGGTCATTACCCTACGAATATCAGCTACAGCACATTATGCAGCCCTCTCTAGGCACAGCCATATTCAGCAGAATCCAAATAAATCCAACATTTTTAGCATAACAAACACCATCTCCCCCGGGAAAAACGCTTATAGCAAGTAACCAACTACAAGGAACCCCTCCGTCGCCTCACTAGAAACCAGGACGAGAAGTGGACTGGGGGGGATTTGAACCCCCGACCTCCGCCATGCCAAGGCGGCATTCATACCAGCTGAACTACCAGCCCAGCACCCCTCGTAAAAGCAGGCGGTTTCTTAAATCTTTCCCAGACACACGACGTTAAACATTCGCCACATAATGACCATCAGAGCAACACGATAACACCTGACTAGAAAAACCAAGCCAGAAAACAGAGAAAACCCCCGGAAAATTATTTAATACACAGCCCAAGGAATGCAGTGAAATGAAGGTGAGCGTCGTCATCCCGGCACTCAACGAGGAGGCAGACATAGCCAAGTGCCTAGAGTCCATACGGCGCCAAGACCATGAAGTTGAGCTCATTGTCATCGACAACGGCAGCGTGGACCGCACACCCGAGATAGCCGCCGAGCACAGCGACAAGGTGCTCATCAAGCCCGGGTACACCCTCGCCGAGATGAGGGGCCTGGGCGTCAGAGAGGCATCCGGCGATATCATCGTCACAACGGACGCAGATTGCGTCGCCCCAGAAAACTGGATAACCACCCTCGTGAAGCCGTTCGAAGAATCCAAGGTGGTCGCCGTAGGCGGCAGCATAAGACCCATCAACAGGAACGCCCTAAGCAGGTTCTACTGCCTGTCTCTTATACACATCTGAC
>CALGBN010000493.1 GCA_937877765.1 Candidatus Bathyarchaeota archaeon
TCTACACCGTCTAATTCGTCGGCAGCGTCAGATGTGTATAAGAGACAGGTGTAAAAACTGCGGCGCCCTCTTGAAACCACCAGCCTACAGATATAGAAGAGACGACTGGGATTTCGATGACGATTGCTTCGGAGGACGGAGAAGAGGCACATGGCCAATGATCATTGGAATATTCCTGATTATCTTGGGGGCATCTTCGCTGCTGGAGGATGTTTTCTGGTGGGCGAGCTTTGATTTCCTCTGGCCGCTATTCATCATAGCCATTGGCGTACTCATCGTATCAAACTCGGTGAAACGCTAACCCATTATTTTATCCCGTTTCTTGTTGCCTGACGCGCTCATACAGTACTATACTCGCTGCAACACTAACATTTAGTGAATCCATTTTACCCTTCATTGGAATATAGACAACGCTGTCACACTTACTAAGTAACGTAGGGTTGATTCCACGGTCCTCTCCACCTAAAACCAAAGCCACAGCTCCGCTGAGCTTCTCCTCATAATAGGGTTTGCTACCTGAAGCGTCTATTCCGATTACTCTAAGGCCCTCGTCCTGCATCTGTTTGATGGCTGGGTAGAGGTTGGTCTGCCATACAGGCACATTGAGACTCGCACCCATGCTGACCCTGTGTACAGTGTTGTTTACCTCGGCTGAGCCTTTCTTGGGGATTAGTACGCCGTCTGCTCCTGCTCCTTCACTGGTCCTGATTATGGCTCCCAGATTGTGGGGGTCTTGCACTTGATCAAGGATCAATACGCATACTTCTTTGCCTGTTTCTTTGAGTACCTTGCTTAGGCTCCAGTTCACGTTGGTCTGCGCATAACCGATAACCCCTTGATGGTTGCCTGTTGTACTTAGACGGTCCATCTGTTTGCGTTTTATTAGCTCTACTTTGACGCCTTTCTTGCGGGCGAGGTCTGTGATCTGTTTTATCTTGGCGTTATCATCGTGTCCGTATTCGAGTTTTATGCTGAGTACTAGTCCTTGTTTAAGTGCCTCGTAGACTGGGTTGCGTCCTTCAAGCTGTATCATTGATTCTCAACCATGAAATAATATGCTTGGTTTTAAATGGTGTATATTATAGCCGTTTTGCTAACACGTAGTATCTGCTACGTTCCCCAGTTATACCATCAAGCTCAACACCATATGCCTGCCTGTAGCCTCGTTTCAAACAAATACTCATGGCGGCAGGATGATCAGCATAGTAAACAATCGAATCATAGCCTTTCTCCCGAACCATGTCCTCAAAGTACTGGAAAAACGCTGAGCCGAAACCTCTGCCTCTGTAGGTATCAGCGAGCCAAATCTCGTGAAGCTCGATAAAGGCCCCTTTGATACCAAGCTCTTCCTCAAGAATATGTTTGTCGTCTGGTTCTCTTGAGTCCCCATTAGGGTGTTCCCGTGTGTTGCTTGTGTGCCAGATGGTGTGTCCCACGAGTTCTCCGTCTTCTCTCCACATGATCAAACGCTCAGGCTTCTCCATGATCAGGTTTTCCTCGGTCTCACCCAGACCGAGTCCTAGGTTTTCTAGATGTGCTCGGAGTTCCTCTATGTTTCCGCCGTGGGTAAACTCTACCATAATCCAGTAGGGGCTCTTTCAATGTTTTAGGGGTGTCGGTGGGATACGTTTTAAACAAAGCATACTGAAGAATGTATGATCGCGTTGTCAGAGGGAAGCATGAAACAGATGGCTGAGCTACTCAGAAAAGGAGCAACCATGCTAAGCGAGTCCTGTCCAGAGTGTAATACCCCGTTGTTCAAGCTTCAAGATGGAACACTCGTCTGCCCCATGTGCAACAAACCAGTAGTAGTGGTCTCGGCTGACGCAGACACAGAGGTAATGGCTCAACAGGGAAGCATCGACCAGACTCTTCTCACCAAGGTGAAAGAGATACAGGGTATGCTTGAGACTGAGAAAGACCCCTCTAAGATCAATACATTATTGGAGACCTTGATGAAGCTTCTTGATGCTCGTGAACGAGTTAGAAAACTAGGCTAAAACAGGGTTATTATCAGCACAGCTACTACAATCAACAAAGAGCCCGCTGCGACACGTTTTGTAATCTTCTCAGAGTCACGTAATAGTATCGCACTCAGGATAAGTCCGAACAAGGGATTAGCGCCGATGATAGCCGAGGTAACGCTCACTGAACCCATCTGGGTAGCGGTAAACATACCGATCCACGCTGTGCTGGTCGCTATCCCCCCGCCCACCAACCAAGGAACCGCTTTTTTACTGAGTTTGAACTCACCTGTGCGCCCCATCAAACGCAATATCACTGGATAAGCAATAAGACTGGTTAAAGCCCCTACAACCGCTCCGAGAACCGACTCAGGCAGGATGTTTAAACCGATTTTACGCACCGCGCTACTACAGGCGTAGAAGAACGCTGATGCCAGCGGTATCACGAGATTTGTTAGACTGATTTTTCCTCCTTCTCCAGAGCCACTCATTAACGCTATACCAGCCACCACAAGCAATGAACCAAAAACCGTAGCCATTGAAACCTTCTCACCGAGAAATAATACGGCGAGGATTAACGCGAATATAGGATTAGTTCCTGTGAGGCTTGTACTGATGGGAACACCTAGCCGATCTATACTCAGATAGTTGAGAGTTCTACCAAGGATCGCTGCCAAGAATCCAGCTAAGGCGAAGTAGATTACAGCGGTCCAGTTGAAATCTGGTGGGTTGAACAAGAGTAACGCGCTGAGTATGGTTACTTGTACTCCTGCTACCATCAAAGTGGCTGTTACTGGAGTACTTTCTTTCATTCCTTTTCTTACTAGCACCGCGTTTAACCCGAAGCTGAATGCAGCGAGTAACGCGTAAACCTTGTAGCGCATACTTGACGCCATCTCGGTGGTATTATCGGATATAAAATCCACTATCGCTTTTATTCAGAGACAACTGATAGTATGTTATGCCCATACTGTTGATACGCCACGGAGAAGCCGTAAGCAACGTAGACCCAGAAGTAGGCTCATGGC
>CALGBN010000494.1 GCA_937877765.1 Candidatus Bathyarchaeota archaeon
GTGAGGGATTCAGGCGCCTCCAGAAATATGATCCTTCAATGTTGTTCATAGGTGAGGCAGCTAATACGCCTCCAGCCAACAGACTCTACGAGTTAACAGGCTTCACCGAGAGATACGATATGATCCAATGGATGAAAGCCCTCTAACCGGTTTCGTCGTATACGTTTTTGTATATGATTGGATAAAAAATAAGCCGTTTTACGGCTGATTCACTGGTTTAGGACTCTATTTTTGCTGGACTGGGTGACCCCCATTCACCCATTAGCTGCTGAACTCGTTTTCACCTATCTTGAGCACCCACTCGTCATCCATAATGACTGATGCATAGATGAAAGATAGGAAAGCTAACATGAACATCAAGGACTCTAACAGGTCCCCGGTGAACATCAACAGATAATATCCGTAAAAGAAAAACACGGAAGCAAGCAAAGTAAACCAAGGGGCTACACGTTTCAATAGATTCATCGCTGCACCCCATTTATGTTGCTCTTAGTAAGCCAGACACTCTTGTTCATGGATGTTTCTGTTTAATCATTTTTAATAAACACTTTTCGCGGAATTCAAGTTAAAACACGAATAAACAGGCTTGAAAAACTTCTTCAACACAATAACCCTTTGATAATCATGAGTTTCTCAAGGTACTTCCAAAACCAGCCTACTCCCGAAGAGATACGGAAACGGACACAAGGTTACAGCTCATGGATAGAGATCAACCTAGACCACATAGGATTCAACCTTGAACAAGCAAGGAAGATAGCTGGAACTGAGATAATTCCCTGCCTGAAGAAGAACGCCTACGCTCATGGTATCGCACCAGTCACAGCATACCTGATGAGTAAAGGTGTCAAACGTGTCTTGGTTGCGAAGCTCTGGGAGGCTCGGGCTATACGAAACGCAGGACTAGACTGTGGAGTCATAAACATGGACCCAGTCTACACGGACGATCAGTACCGGTGGATAATCGAGAATCACATCTCACAAGTATCCTATCACAGGGAAACAGCCTGTCTCTTATACACATCTGACGCTGCCGACGAATTAGACGGTGTAGATCTCGGTGGTCGCCGTCTCATTAAAAA
>CALGBN010000495.1 GCA_937877765.1 Candidatus Bathyarchaeota archaeon
TCAGTATCCTGTTTACGATGAACCCCGGTGCATCACGCTTGACCCACACAGGGGTCTTACCCATCTTGCGACTCAGTTCCATTACCGTCTGGACGGTCTCCTCACTGGTTTTATCGCCTTGGTTGACCTCAATTAGCTTCATGATGACAGGTGGGTTGAAGAAGTGCATACCAATGAATCGCTCAGGGTTAGAGACCACTGACGCGATCTCTGTGATACTGAGACTACTGGTGTTTGAGGCTAGTATGGCGTCTTTTGGTACATATTGATCTACTTCTTTCCAGACCATATGCTTGATCTCCATCCGTTCTGGGATGGCTTCAACCACAAGCTGAGCATCTCCAACGGCGTCCTTGAGGTCTGTAGTGAATTTGATTCTGCTGAGCACCTGGTCCATCTCTTCTTGGGATATTCTTTCACGCTCGACACTTCTACTGAGGCTCTTTGTTATTCCCTTGAGTCCGTTGTTGAGGTATTCCTGCGCTATATCCCTGACGGTTATATGGTATCCAGCGGTTGCAGCTACTTGTGCTATGCCGTGTCCCATGACTCCGGCGCCAAGTACCGCTATTTTTTTTACTTGATCAGGTTGCAATGTGTTTCAATCTCGATAGAGTTGAAATCTGCTTATCTGTTTTCCGACTATCAGGGGTAAACCTATTATTATCTTGGAGACTATCTTCGCGCGAGAAATAATATGAGGCAACTAGTTCTGTTGAAGGACATTCCTGACCTCAAGGAAATAACTATCGACCGTGAGACCAGACACCCGAAGACAGAGGGAATCAAGACAAAGATCAGTGATCTTGACAAACGTGCCTTGGAGGCAGCCATCCAAGCCAAGGAAAAAGTTGGAGGAGAGGTTATAGTTCTCTCCATGGGTGATGATAAAACAAAGACAGCCTTACTGGAAGCGTTAGCCATGGGTGCTGACGGCGCTTACATCATAAACGAGGCTGGAGTCAAGGGTATAGACACTAATGCAACAAGCCATGTGCTTGAGGCAGCCATACGAGAGATAGGTGAGTATGATGTAATTATTAGCGGCGAGATGACGTTGGACAGTCTGAGTAGTCAGATTGGACCAAGACTCGCCGAGTTATTGGACCACCCACAGGTTACCTATGTCAAGGAATACGAACTATCAGAGGGTTCTGTTAAAGCAGTACGTGACCTAGACAATCTTGAGGAGGTAGTTGAGGCTCCATTACCAGCGATTGTTACAGTTGTACGTGAGATCAATGAGCCACGGATACCTAGCCTCATGAATATTATGAAGGCGAAAAGAAAACCTCAGACAGTATGGAGTCTAGCAGACCTAGGGTTATCACTTGAAGAAGTGCAGGCGATGAGCTATGTTAAAATCAAGGATGTAACTGCCCCCGAGATGACACGCAAACAGGTGAAGATAGAGGCAGATACAATAGAGGAAGCGGCATCGAAGCTTGCAGCAGCCATCAAAGAGGAGGGAGTCATATGAGCATCCTAGTATTCTCAGAAGACCGTGAACTAGCATACCAGCTACTCGCCAAAGCATCAGAACTAGCCGAGAAAATGAGCAAAAAAGTATATTGCCTAGCCTCAGAAACCCCAGAGGATTACATCAAACAAGGAGCAGACAAAGTTCTACAGTCAGAATTAGGAGACTTCGCCCTAGAATCCTATAGAGCAGCATTATTGAAAGCTGTTGAAGCTTCAGACGCAGAGCTAATACTGATGGGTGCTACAAAGCGTGGAAAAGAGCTTGCTCCAAGAATCGCGGCAGCTTTGAACGCTGGATGCATGACAGAGTGCAACAAGGTTGATTATATTGACGGCGAGGTTGTCATCGAACGATTAACCTATGGAGGTTCTACAATCGCCAAGGAGACCAGCACAAGCAAGCCTACCATAATCACAGCTGCGCCAAGAAGCTTTGACAAACTAGAGCCACAGGACAAAACCGGTGAAGTAATCAAGCTTGAGTTTGAAGCCAGCGAGCCCAAAGTAAAGGTACTTGAGACACGTGAAAAACCAAAAGGCACACAAGACCTTGAGAACGCGGATATCATCGTATCAGCTGGAAGAGGCTTCAAAGCCAAAGAGGACTTGGCTATTCTTGAGGAGTTAGCAGAAGCACTTGGTGGCGCAGCCATAGGGTGTACTCGTCCTATCAGCGCAGACTTGGGTTGGATGGATGACTGGGTAGGCATCAGTGGCAAGAAGGTTAAGCCAAGTCTCTACATGACTTGTGGCGTCAGCGGGCAAATACAGCACGTTGCAGGCATCAGGGATAGCAAGATTATCGTCAGCATAAACAACGATGAAGGCGCAGGCATCCACGGAGTAAGTGACTACAGTATTGTGGGTGACATCTATGAGGTGTTACCTGCTTTGATTAAGGCATTGAAGGAAAAAGCCTAAGCCATACCAATTCCCTTTTTCATTTATGGTTTTAGACGCCCAAACACTGGACGCCATCAAGGAAGCCGCTGAGATCATCAAATCATCAGAATATGTCACCTGTCTAACAGGAGCTGGAATATCTGTAGAGAGCGGAATCAGACCATTCCGTGGACCTGGAGGACTCTGGACAGAGAAAGGCGAGCCATCAATGGATGGTTATAGACGGTTCCTAAGTAATCCTGAAGCTTATTGGATGCGCCGCATGGAGACGAAGAGCGAGTTCGGTATCAGTATTCATAACAGTGAACCGAATAATGGGCACATAGCTTTAGCGGAACTTGAGATGATGGGAGCACTTCAGTATCTGATAACTCAGAACATTGACAATCTTCATCTCGCTGCTGGAAGCAAAAACGTGCTTGAGATACATGGGAACGGGCGTTACCTAAGATGCATTGATTGTCATACCAAGTGGCATCGTGATGAGTTCAAGGTAGAATCAATACCACCATACTGCCCACATTGCGGAGGCATAATCAAGACAGATACAGTTATGTTCGGAGAACCCATCCCATCAAAAGTCCTTAACAGATGTTTTGAAGAAGCAGAAAAAAGCGACTGCATGATCGTAGCTGGCACAAGCGCGACTGTAACTCCTGCAGCGAACCTACCGTTGATAGTAAGAAGAAACGGAGGTAAACTTGTTGAGGTAAACATACGCGAGAGCCACATTAGCAATGTTTGTCATGTAAATATTTACGCGCCATCAGGTGAGGCGCTTCCTATACTAATTGAAGAAATTAAGAAATTAGGCTAATTTCTTTCTTGTCCAGTCTGCTACTTCTTTGCATGTGGCGAACCAGACATCCCCCTTGTCTTTTGCATCGGTTATAAGTTGCTCTAGCATGTTGAGCCGACTGATTCTTCCAATGCACTGGGGGTGACAGGTTAGCCCGAAATATCTTCCCAGTTGGTGAATGCCGTCCCATTCTGGTTTCCATAGGTCCCAAACCTGTTTAGAATTCATCCTGTTAGTCTCAAAGTGAGGCCAGTCATCAAGAAGCCACTCAATAGGCAATTCAACCAGCCCCGTGTCTTCACCTCTTTGTTTCAGCATATATGGCATATCTGAGTCCATAAAATCGCTGTCGTATTTGAAGCCATATTCCTTGATCAACCCAAGAGTATAATCGCTGATGAGCCAATAGGGGGCCCTAAAACCTTCAGGTTTGTAGCCTAGTTTCTCAAAGGATGCCTTCTGTTTCTCGAAAACACCACGTTGGCTCTCTTGACTGATCTCAGCAAGACGCTCATGAAGATAACCATGACCACCCATCTCATGTCCCCTGCTTATGATTTCCTCACAGCTTTCTGTAAACTGGTCTATGGTCCACCCCGGGGTGAAGAAGGTTGCCTTGATCTCCATTCGATCTAGCATGTCAAGAATTCGTTCAATCGCTACATTCGGGGAGAACCTTCCACGGCTCTGTGCTACTATGTCGTGAGGAGCTCTCCACATCAATGCACTATTTGAGTCATAGTCAAAACTTAGGTTGAAGCATGCCTGATATCCGTCAGGCCAGAAACTTTCACTCATAGTTGTTTTGGTGGTTAAAGATACCTATAAAACCATGGATACTGGGGAATTTTCTATGTTTTAGGGTGTTTTTCTTTGTCCCGGTAATGTTCTGGTGAAGAAAAAGGATGGACTTTTATCTCTAAAATTAAAGATATTATCTTTGACTCACAATGAGCCAAGACAACATCGTATACATAGGACGGAAACCGGCGATGAGCTATGTAATGGCTACACTCGCGACATTCAATAACGACAACGAGACCGTCCAATTGAAGGCTAGAGGCAGAGCTATCACCACAGCGGTTGATGTGGCGGAGATTACCAGAAACAGGTACATGACAGGCATGGAGCACCCAGGGATTACCATCGGCACCGAGCAAGTAGAGGATGATAGAGGCACAAGAAACGTCTCCACTATGACCATCGTTCTTACAAAAGGTGATGCAGTAGTTCCACAAGAGGTCTTTGAGAGGCGCCCAAGACGTAGACCCAGAGAGCACAGAGAAGAAGAAAAGGCAGAAGCCCCTGTTGAAGAGGAACCTGCGCCAGAAGAAACTGAGTCTGATGAGGTTGATGTTTCGGATATCAAGGGTGTCGGTGACGCGACAGCTGAGAAGCTCAGGGCTGCTGGTTATGATAATGTTTCTAAGGTTGTTGGCGCTGAGTCTTTTGAACTTGCTTTAAAGACGGGTTTGAGCGAGAAACAGATCGCTAAGATCATTGAGGCTGCCAAGGAACTCTAGTTGTGGGGGAAACCCCTAAAACAGTTTGATGTGCAACTGTTCTGGATAGAGATGAGAGTTTTACAGTTACACTGTAGCGATTTTAACTTCAAGACACTTAAGGAGACTCCCGTAGCGGAGCACCCCGCGTTCCCCAAGGAAGGTGAGTATGAGAACGTCTTGGTTTGTTTCACATGCTTCGAGAAGAAGGACGTAAACAACGAGGAAGACATCATTGAGCAATACGTTGAAAACATCAAGACAGATACTGGTAGAATCGGATGTAAGACAGTGCTTCTACACCCTTATGCTCATCTGAGCCACGAGCTTGGAAGCCCAAAACGTGCGAAAAAGTTCCTAGCGGACCTAGAAAAAAGACTCCAAGAGGAGGGTATTGATGCTCATAAGAGCCCTTTTGGATGGTACAAGGCGTTTGGACTAACCTGTAAAGGTCATCCATTAGCAGAAATGTACAGGGAGTATTAGGGGAACACTTTCCCCGGGTTCATAATCCCGTTGGGATCAAAAACATTCTTTATTCCCTTCATCAACTCAACTTGTTTTTCTCCTACCTTCAAAGGTAGATACTGTTTCTTTGTATAGCCTATTCCGTGTTCACCGCTAATGGTACCACCGAGTTCCATGCTGATCTCGATAAGCTCCTCTATTGCTTCCTCAAGTACGATAGGCCATTCCTCGTCTGATTGGTCCTGCCTTACGACGCTCCAGTGTATGTTACCGTCACCAGCGTGTCCAACCGCGATCACAAGTACTCCATATTTTTGATCTAGGGGCATTACTTTCTCGACGAACTCTGGTATCTTGCTTCTTGGGACACAGATATCAGCCTCATCTGACTCGTAGAAGGCTGTGTAAGCATCTGCCATGGCTTTCCTTGCTTCCCAGAGATCGTCCTGTTGTTTCTGGGTCTCAGCAAGATATACTTCAACTGCGCCTAGGTCTAGACATGCTTCTCCCGCAGTCTCTAAGGCGGTTTCTAGCTCTGTATCGCTGTTGGATTCAACGCCGACAATTAGATAGGCTGGGTTGCTGTTGTCCGGTAGTTTGCGTTCTAGATAGCGTTCTATTGTGACCACTGCGTGTTGTGTTAGGAACTCTAATGCGAATGGGTTAACCTTGCGTCTTATGATCTCGCTTACTGCTTTCGCTGCATCTTCTATGGACTCGAATGGGGCGTAGATTAGCGCCGTCTTCTGTGGCATGGGGATTAATCGTAGGGTTGCTTTGGTGACTACACCTAGGGTGCCCTCGCTGCCTATGATTAGGTCTATTAGGCTGTAGGCGGTGCTGTCCTTGACTGTTTTTCCACCTAGGTTGATTACTTCACCAGTTGGTAGAACTACTTCTAAGCCGTTGACGAAGTCTCTTGTGACCCCGTATTTCATAGCGCGCATGCCACCAGCGTTTGTGTTGATGTTTCCACCTATTGTGCCAGAGTTCTCACCCGGATCAGGTGGGTAGAGAAGTCCTATTTCCTCGGTTTTCTCATGAACATCCATAACCAAGACACCGGGCTCGACTGTGATCATCAGATTTTCCTCGTCAAGCTCGATGACCTTGTCCATGTGCTCCATGTTTAGGGCGATTCCACCGTATACTGGATGGTTTGCTCCACTGAGCCCTGTTCTGCTACCTTGTGGGGTTACTGGTATCATGTGCTTGTTGGCGTATGCCATGAGCTTGGATACCTCTTCGGTGGTGTGTGGGCTGACTACAATACTGGGTGGGCGGGGTTCAAGGGGAGACTCGTCTATACTGCTGTCTCTTATACACATCTGACGCTGCCGACGA
>CALGBN010000496.1 GCA_937877765.1 Candidatus Bathyarchaeota archaeon
AGGGAAATTAGAGGGAAAGGCACCTTTCAACGAGACATATCTTGACCTGCTACCAAAAGCAGAGTACAAAGCAGTATTACCAGCGCCCTATACATTCGTGAAACTAGCGAAAAACGAGCACTATGAATCTGATGCAGATTTCCTACAGGACATCGCAGAGATTATCAATGCGGAGATCAAGGCACTTGAAAAGCAAGGATACACGTATATCCAGTTGAGTGATCCCGCTCTTGTCTACCACAAGACGGCTCCAAGTAAGAAAGAGATCTCGTCAATCGCAGCAGCTATTGAGATAGCTACTAGTGGAGTCAAAGCACGGACTGGGCTTCAGACTTATTTTGGGAACATTGAGCCTGTGTTGGCTGATGTTTTGGATTGGAAGGTTGATGATATTGGGATCGACTATTATGAGACCGACGCCGATGCTGTCAAAGAGTACAGTTTCAAGGGCGGAATATCTCTGGGCTTGGTAGACGCACGTAACACCCTACAGGAAGACTCAGATGAGCTTGTCTCCATCTGTAACGAGGTGATTGACGCCTCCAATCCAGTGAGTCTAATGGTAGCAACAAACTGTGACCTAGATTTCCTCACATGGGAAGAAGCACAACACAAGATAGAGACAGTGGTAAAAGTAGCCAAACAGCTAAAGGAGGAACAACGATGAGCAAACTATTCCCAACATATGAGATAGGTAGCATAGCTAAGCCTCGTTGGAGGGTGAAGGGCTATGCGGGTAGAAAACTGAATCAAGCTGACCTTGATGACGCGGAGAAATGGGCAAAGATTCTGGGAATTGACTATTCGAAAGTAGAAACGGTTCTGAATGGTGATTCTCCAAACCGTAAACAGGAGATTGTTGATCTTAGCGCATTGTATGTCTTGACGATGTTCGAGAAAGCCGGACTAGACTATGTTTATGATGGTGAGCAGTGGCGAGTTGAGATGTATGAACATGTTATCAGGAATCTAAGTGGATTCAAGTTCAGTGGCTGGATCAAGAGCTTCGATTACAGGTACTTCAAGAAGGCAAGCGTTGTCGAAAAGGTCAGCTATAAGCAACCATACTACATTGAGGAATATGAGGCGGTCAAAAAGCAGACCAATCTTCCTTTGAAGGTGCCTATTACTGGACCATACACACTTACAGACTGGACATACAATGAGTACTACGAGAAAAAACACAGCAACATCAAGAGTTTCCCACGGAGACGCTACGAGGCACGTAAGGAGTTTATCTTTGACATAGTGGATGAGGCGCTACGCCCAGAGTTCAAGAAACTAGTTGATGCTGGTGTAAAGTGGATACAGATAGATGAACCAGCAGTAACCACCAAAGAAACCCCAGAAGAGATGGAACTATTCGTGGACGCTTACAACCGACTCACAGAAAGCTTCAACATCGAGTTTAGTCTCCACAACTGCTTCAGCAACTATAACCTACTAGCTCAATACGTACCCAGTCTCAAGAAATGCAGCCAGTTGAGCCTAGAATTCGCCAACCGAGACGTACACGAGGAGAGATCAGAACATCCCGGTTATGATGGGTTGACAGCTTTCCTCGATAACGGCTACAAGGGAGCATATGCTCCGGGGTTCCTTGATGTTCACACGGATTTCATTGAGAGCCCAGAGTTGGTTCGTGATCGCGTACTATATGTCGCTGACCTTGTAGGAAAGGAAAAGGTGTGGGTGACTCCAGACTGTGGTTTACGTACACGTAGCTGGGACGTAGCATACCAGAAACTACTGAACCTAACAAAAGGTAAAGAGCTAGCAAAAGAACTAGCTTAACTCTTCTCTATTTTCTCTAAAGCCGCAGCGATAATAAACGGGAAAAGACTTGTTACCTCGCCGAATATGGTTGCGGTTTTCTCTTCAAGCTGACCTTTTCTGAGTTTTCCCCATGTAATAGACTCTCTAAGAGGTGCTCCGCTGAGACTGCCATCTTCAACACGTGCACTGCTCAATTGTATAGCTGCATCTAATCCGTCGCGTAGCGTGTGCATGTACTGTGTGTGATGTTTGGGTGTGCCTCCTCCGAGAATTATTGCACCTGATTTCTCTGCGTCAAACACCATATCACCCAAGAGATCAAAGTCTTTGAGAGGATCAAACACCAGCTTCTTCTGCTTACTATACAACCAGAGTGGTATTCCAAGCATACAGTCTAGAAAACCGGGGCTGAATATGGGTATGTTTTTGTCTGCGGCTGCCTTGAGCACTGATTCCTCGTCTGTGATTCTTGCTCCTATTTCATGGAGGAACTCATGGATGGCGATGCCGTCTCTTTTTTCCTCTGGAATATCATCTATGAGTTTACCTACGTAGCTCTCAATATCCACAAAAGTATCATTCTCGATGAAAATATCATAAGCCCGGTTATAGCCTTCCTCGTATAACTTCTCATCATCAACATTTGTAGTGCCGATATAGTGAGTGCGTCCCATGGATTCAACGATGTCATGCACCATGTTAGCTCCGTTGGTCATAACTGCGTCAACATAACCGTCTCTAATGAGGTCACGAAGAATAACCCTCATACCACCAGGTACCAGTGGTCCGCTTAATGTGATAAAAACAGTATAACTGGGGTCGCTAAACATCTCGGCGACGATTTCAGCAGCTCTGCCAACTCGTCCTCCTTGCATTACCCCAGTGAGACGCATCTCCTCAGCCAACTCACCCACGGTCATGCCGGGGCGAAGCCTGATTTGATGAACCTTCTTCATCTCTGCGCCTTCAGTTCTTGACTCTCTGGATCTTTACACGATCCATGATAATCCAGTACTCGACTTCCTTACCAGCCTCGATCTTGGACGCGATTTCCTCATCATCAGGAGTATTAACATCCCGCATCTCATAGGTCTCAAGGTCCATAAGCTGGATACTTGCAGGAGACACGCTTACGATCTGTCCACTTCGCTTGTCAACGATAGGTACCTGTATGTTTGTGTCTGTACTAGCGACATAGCTTTGTTTTCTTCCGTCGAAGAGACTGATGGCGGTACATCTGAATTTTGCGCTTCCGTGTTTTCCTGGTTTGCTTTTTGTGATCTGTTTGATTTGGCTTGGTTCATCGTTTATGATTGCATAGCTTCCCTCTTTCAGTTCACCGACTTTTGCCATTCTAAATGCCATTTATGTTCACCATTAATCTAATTTACAGACACTTGAGGGATTTCTTGTATTAAAGGTAACGCCTAAACGTCTTTCTGCTCCCGTATTGAGCCCCATTTTTTCTCGATATCTCTGACCTTGAACGCGAAGTTCGTGGAAGAAGATAACACAGTAACCTCTGGTTTAATCTCAAGAACCTCTTCAAACAACTCTTTGAGATACCCGCTTAGAAATAGGCTCCATTTGTAGCCATAGGCATGACTCAGGTTGATGTTTTCATGTTCTCCGCGTGTACTTATTATAGCGGTAAACCAGCCGCTGTGATCACCTAAGACCTCTTGAATATACCATAAAGAAGTCTCATAGGTTGGCTGTATTCCTCTTCGGAGCATAAGCTCGTGGGGTCTTTCCTTACCCAACTCGTAGCTTATCTTCATGATTGTCTCTTCATCTAACCCTTCCATTAGTGCACGTAGTGTGCTAGCTGAGAGTGTCGCCGCGTTTGTTTTATCGAAGAACCTGTATGTCTCGACATAGCGTCTGATCTGTTGATCCATGATCTGGTTGACGCTGATTCCATGCCTGTTAGCCTCATGTTTTAGAATGTCATCATATCCTTCATCTATTCTGATGGTACGAGTGATGGTGTTTCCTTTTGCGTAGGGGTCATGGAACCTCAAGATACTTTTGAACACAAGTGAACACACTTATTAACCTTATCCTATGTTTGAGGGAAAATGTACACGTCACCCTTATAATGAAAAATTCCAGCAACTATTAGGACTGGCACCTTTTAGGTTCGGAGGCTACTCACGATAAAATGCACAAGTTGCGGAAGCGAAAAACTAGTAATCGACTACGAGACTGGAGAAGAAGTCTGCGGGAGATGTGGACTCGTAGTTAAAGACACATTAATTAACCATGGACCAGAGTGGAGAGCCTTCACGACAACCGAACGCAACAACCGAAGCAGGACAGGCCTCGGCTACAGCTATACACTATACGATAAAGGACTATCAACAATATTCAGACCTGACAGAGACCACAACGGTAACCGTCTCAAAAACGAGACCCGGATAAAGATGACCCGTCTGCGAAGATTCGATAACCGGTCTAAGTTTGATGAGACTGAACAGCGAAACCTCAGCACGGCTATGGCTGAGCTGGATAGGATCGCGACACAGATACATATCCCGCAGAACGTTAAGGAAAGAGCAGCGCTCATCTACAGAAAAGCGTTGAAAGCCGATCTCTTACGCGGACGCAGCATAGATGGTTTTGTTGCCGCAAGCCTCTACGCAGCGTGTAGACACTTATCTCTACCAAGACCCCTCTCCGAGATCACAGCGGTTTCAACACGTAACCACGCCGAGGTAGCCAGAACTTATAGGCTCTTGATCAAAGAGCTTCACCTCAAGATGCCAGTGGATGACCCCATGAAGTTCGTCCCCAGCATCGCATCAAAACTAGAACTAGAACCCAGAACCCAGCAATACGCAGTAGACCTTCTAAGAGAAGCCAAGAAACACCGTGGACTAACAGGAAAAGACCCTAGAGGACTCGCGGCTGCAGCTCTCTACAAGGCGAGCATCGAGACAAATGACAAACGTATTCAGAAGGATATCGCAGAGGCGGCTGGGACAACAGAGGTAACCCTACGTAACAGACTTAGGGGTATTGAGGACCTGCTGGGTAGTAATACAATAAACTAGCTCTGAGTCGGTTAAACCCTCAATCACTTGTTTGTATACAGTATTTCTTGTCGCTGTTCTACGCTGGGCTATAGTTGATATGACATGGTCTATGTGAAACTGGGGCAAGTGACGGTACCGTGCTCTTTTCACTACTCTTAGTCCCTTGATGGTATATGGGCGTCCCGCTGGATGCTCCTCAAGGTCGTTCTCCGTTACATCAAACTTGTAGCGGTTATACTCTATGAGTCCGACTCCTTTTGGAAGTAGGCTTGGGCTGATGAGTTTTGTTGGCGTCAATACATAGTTGTAGTTGGTGCCTGTGCAGATGAAACCGTTCTTGAAGTCGCTTTTACTTACCTTTACCTCTATCCCGCGGAGTATATTGTACCCGATCTCGTATTTCTGGGGCTTTACTAACTCGAAATCATCAATATGGTGGTCTTGTATCTTGCGTTTTCTCCATGGGAAATACTTGAGACCAACACCTACAACATCGATTACCTTCTTGTTGTCAAGTTCAAGGTATCTGAGTAGCCCAAGCTGGTTGAGTTTAACCTCCGTCTCCACCATGTGACACATCTGATTATACAGCCAGAGCATACCAACCTGCTTCATATACAAATGACTAGAAGACTCAACCAACCGTATCCCAACAATGATGCACTCCGGTTACCTGTTATAAAAATAGAGGTTATCCCCTAATGAGGGACCTTTATGAAACTTAGAAGATCACATCAGCTAGACTCTGACACTCTTTCGTGATGGTCAACGAGTCCAATCTCTTTACCCCGGGGAACCCAACCTTCGCGTCAGCGTATTTTTCCTCTATGTACTCCACTTTCAGGGTGAAAGGCGTCTTCTGAGTCACCGGCTCTATCTGTGAGACTTTCTGCATGGCCTTGGTTGCCGCTTTTCGTATCTTTTCCCTTGCTTTTTCTGGGCTCAGACTGATGGCTTGACGTACGGTTAATGCTCCTAGTTTCTCTTTCTCGGCTAAACCCCACTTGATGGGCACCTGTTCAATGCTGGGCACTATCATTTTTGCCTCACCTACTGCAGCTTGGTCTCCTGTTACCATGATACATGGTACCCCGTGTTCTCCCAAGCTGTAGATGTTCAACGCGATCTCACCGATACGCTTCTCATCAAACCAGATATTCTTGGGCAACGGATAGAAGCTATGACTAAGCACCCCATTAGGTGCACCAGCCATCCCGTGAAATCCATGAAGAACCATAGCATCAAAACTGGGATCAATTCCGGCGGGGCCTCCATCCCCAGCATGCATGACTAGTTTACATTCTGGGTGTATCCGCTCGAAATCTATTCCTCCGGGGAAATCACCGTGTCCCGGCCAAGCGTATATCTCTGTGGCTCCTCCGTCGATTAATCCATCTATG
>CALGBN010000497.1 GCA_937877765.1 Candidatus Bathyarchaeota archaeon
TATTGCTGTTTCTCCAAGCATAGATGACTTGACTGAGTGTCGGATTAGCTACAGTGCATTGTCCACCGGTCATCATAAACTCGTTAATACTGCCACCACGCCTCATCAAAGCCGGGATATGCTCCTTCATCATGTTCACGTTATTATACATCAAGACAGCCGCATCCAAGGCACCCGGATAAGTAACAGCACCACTCTGCCCCTCAGCGGCACCCGAGACCTTGAAACTATAAACCTTGGACTTGTAGGTACGTGGCCATACCTCACCAAGCACCGTAGTTGGTCCACCCGGATGCCAAGCCAACAAACAATCCATACCATCAAACCAACCGTCACGAGCCATGAACGGCTTACCAACACATAGCTTCTCGGCAGGCGTACCAAGTAGTCTGATCCTTGCTTTAAGTCCATATTGTTCCAATGTGTGTTTTAAGGCTGCGGCTGCAAAGCATCCAGCTACTCCTAGCATGTTGTGAGCATCAGTGAATCCGGGTCCATAGGGTACCTCTGGTTCCTCGTAGGGTACTGGTTTCTGGCTGTGTCCGGGTGTTGCATCGTACTCTGCGAAGAAGCCGATTACTGGGCCCTCTGTTCCCCATGTTGCGTTGAAGGCGGTAGGCATGTCTGAGATATTTGTTTCGAGGGTGAATCCTTCTTTTTCTAGGTCTTGGATTAGTCGTTTGCTGGATTTATATTCCCTGAGGCCGGGTTCAGCCCATTTGAAGATCTGGTCGCTCATCTTGTACATCTCCGGGCTGTTATCTTTGAGCCAAGTTAGGGCTGTCTCGTGTATGGAACTCATAATTGAAAACGATCAGTTGGTGGATAAAAGAGTGAGGGGTTACTTGATCTTCCAAGTTGTGCCATCAGAGGTGTCCTGTATCTCGATGCCGATCTCCTTGAGTCTGTCCCTGATCTCATCAGCTAATGCATAGTTCTTGGCTTGCCGCTGCTCCATGCGGAGATCGGTAATGAACTGCATCAAGCTCTCAGTCAGATCATCAGTTCCAGTGCTCCGTTTCTCAAACAAGCCTAAGACATGCAGTAACTCATGATATGTCTCTGCTGCTTCCTCTAATACACCCTTGTTTGCTGGCTCCTGCAGGTAATCGTTGATGGCTCCTGCGACTGCGTGGAGGTGTCCAAGGGCGACTGGTGTGTTAAAATCATCATCCATGGCCTCTATGAAGCTCTTTTTCTCGGCTCGTACCGTGGTTAGCAGCTTCTCCTCGCGGTCACCATAGTCCAGATTTGTGTCTGGACCCTTCATGGCGTTATCGATTAGGCCCAATGTGTTTTCCAAGCGGTTTACAGTGTTCTCGGATGACTCCATGGCAGCCCATGTGAAGTTCAGTGGTCGTCTGTAGTGGGTGCTGATGTAGAAATATCTGAACGCATCAGGACTGTGTTTCGCTAGTACATCGTCAAAGCTCACATAGTTACCCAAGCTCTTACTCATCTTGCCTCCATCAATCATCAGATGCCTCATATGAATCCAGTAGTTAACAAATGGTTTGCCTGTGAGTGCTTCGCTTTGTGCTACCTCGTTTTCGTGGTGGGGGAAAGCTAGGTCTTCGCCGCCTGCGTGGATGTCTATGGTCTCGCCTAGGAGTTCTTTGCTCATGACACTGCACTCGATGTGCCAGCCTGGTCTTCCCGGTCCCCATGGGGACTCAAAGTATATTCCACGTTCCATTTCCTCTGGTGTGGCTTTCTTCCAGAGAGCAAAGTCATGTGCGTTTTCTTTATCATACTCGTCTGAGGACATGCGTTCGGTTTGCTCTACTTTTTCGAGGTTCATGCCGCTGAGTTTCCCATAGTCTTCAAACTTTGATATGTCGAAATAGACACCATCCTCGGCATCATATGCGTAGCCGAGTTCCTCCAGTGACTTGATGAAGTCTACCATCTGTGGAACATAGACTGTAGCTCTTGGGTGAACCGTGGCTCGTTTGATGTTTAATGCGTCGAGCCCCCGTAGGAATACACTCGTGTAGTGTTCTGTGAACTCCTTGAGGGTTTTATTTGCGGCACCGCTGTCTCGAATTGTCTTGTCGTCTATGTCTGTGATGTTCATAACATATTTGACAATGTATCCTCGGTACTCTAGCCAACGTCTGATTAGGTCTCCGCTTGTGAAACTGCGGATGTTGCCGATGTGGGGGTCTCCGTAGACGGTGGGTCCACAGACATACATTGTGACTTTTGGTGGGTTTATTGGCTCAAATACGCGTTTACTGCGTGTCATGGTGTCGTATATCTGGATATTTGGCTGTGTCATGGTTTCACTTCCATAGAATCGACTAGACGGGGTATGTGTTTATTGGTTAAGAGTTTTGACACAATATTCTCAATCTTCCCTTCTAGTTGTGATGGATGGGTTTTTATCAGATATAAATGATATGTGGTTTCTGATTGTTGCTTTGTTGAGCGAGAGAGGGGCTCAGCAGTTTTTTCGTACATAGGTACGTCCGAAATAATCATGGGGCGTAAAAGCAGAGCCCAAAAAATCATAGACAGCATTGAGAAAGACATAGAATCCGAGTTCCAGTACCTCATCGTCTACGACTTTAGGAAAATACAAGCAACTAACAGGTTCTGGACAAACCTGAATGAGATCATTGGGCGTCTAGGCGGTGAGATGCTTCAATATAGTGTATATTTTGGACCGATTAAAGGCGCAATTGCAGTACATGATCTTGTTGAAGGCTACGGTGGAGAGGCGGCGGGGTTTGTCATACTGAAAAATTTCGAACGTAGGTACGTCCGAAATTCCTGATTCCGCGAATCCCGCAAACAAAAAAAT
>CALGBN010000498.1 GCA_937877765.1 Candidatus Bathyarchaeota archaeon
ACCGTCCAAGCCAAGCTGATTCGTCAATAGATGTGACTTAATTGCCGCTTCAGGGTTATCACAGTCTACTCTTGTGCAGAAACTATTGCTACTGTTATTCCACCAGCCCTCACCCTTGATCTTGTATGGTCCATCGGGTATCTCCATCCACGGCATGCAGCCCACTGGGCACCCGTAGCATGCTAGAATCTTCTTCCTGTATGGTTTGATGGTGTCTCCGGCTACCTTCTTGATCTTCTCAGGGGCCCAGTACCCGTCTTGTCCGTTTCTTACCGGTCTGAAACCCGCTTCCCAAGCCGCACTACCATAATAACTCTCGACGCCATAGTAGCCATCTTTACGGTATAGTTTCGCCTTGGGGAAGGTCTCGATCTTGGCTCGTGCAGCGTCAACTGCTCTCATAAACCTCTCAGGCTCAGCAATAGAAATAGGCAAACTACCGCGAGCTGCCACAGCCTTCAGATTCTTACTCCCCATAACCGCCCCAACGCCACTACCCCCAGCCGCCTTAGCCCGGTCAGAGATGACACAGGCTGATCTTACCTTGTTCTCACCAGCTGGTCCGATGCCTATTACCCGTACCTCGTTATCGCTCTCGTTTTGTCTGATGGTTCGCTCGGTGTCCCACGTGGTCTTGCCCCATAGCTCAGAGGCGTCTCTTAGCTCTGCATCACCATCATGCAGCCATAGATAGACAGGTTTCGGTGATTTTCCTTTGAACACTAGGTTATCGTAGCCTGCGTACTTCATCTCGGCTCCAAAGTGCCCACCACAGTTCGCAGAACCTACTCCTTTTGTAAATGCGTTCTTGGTATCTATACTAACACGGCTACAGAAAGGTGAGAGAGTCCCAACCAGTGGCCCTACGCCTATTGTGAATATGTTCTCTGGGTCTAGGGGCTTTGCTTCGAATGGTAGCTCGTTGAATAGTATCCACTCATTGATGCCTCTTCCCCCCACCCAGTCAAGATACTTCTCAGTTGACTCCTCGACAAGCTTGCCCTCTGTAAGGTTTACTCTGAGGACCTTGCCGCCATATCCATCTGGTTTCATCGTTTTACTCCCCTCGCCCCATAGGCGCAGTATTTTACACAGAGTGGAATCTCTTCATCCGCGCAGAGATCGCATGTGCTGTCTATGCTCATGGTGATCACAGCGGTGTCATTGTCTCGGCGAATATGTGTACTCGATTTTGATGGATCAAATGCCTTGTGTCCAGTGTGGTGAAACCCGCATGCAGCTTCGCATATACGGCATCCTTGACACTTATTGGGTGAGAGAATTATCATGGCTCCTCAGAGTGTCTCATAGATTAAAAAATATTGGACCATCTCTGAATCACGATACAACTATTCACTAAACATTTTGAAAAAAATGGAGGCTACTCCTGTCTCTTATACACATCTGACGCTGCCGACGAATTAGACGGTGTAGATCTCGGTGGTCGCCGTATCATT
>CALGBN010000499.1 GCA_937877765.1 Candidatus Bathyarchaeota archaeon
GATTATATCAGCGTCAGTGATGCTTAGCTGTTCAGCTGCCTCCTCGAAGGCTAGTACCTTGATTCTGTCCGTGACTTTGCTCATGTCAACGGGTTTCTTTACTATCTCACCTGTTGGTCTGTCTACTTTCTTGGCTTCAGGGAACATCTTGTAACGCACAGTAGCCATCTGGGGTCTACTGTTTGGTGTGATGATTGTCGCCATGATGTTTCCACCGTAGGCTGGACGGGTCTGTTGGAGTAGCCCAGTCTCTGGGTCAATATCCAGACTAGTACAGTCTGCTGTGAGTCCTGTCTTGAGTTTGGCTGCGACTTTTGGCCCCATGCTTCTTCCGATGCTTGTGGCACCGACTAGGAATATACTTGGGTCTTCCTCTCTACAGCACTGTGCTAGTAGGTCGCTGTATGGGTCGTCTCTGAATTGTTTGAGTTCGGGGTGGTCATAGATGAATACTTTGTCTGCTCCACGGTTGATGAGTTCAGTTGCTGCCTCGTCTAGTTCGCTGCCTACGATTACAGCGTAGACTGGTTCCTTGAGTTCTGCTGCGAGTTCCTGTGCCTTGCCTAGTAGTTCTACTGCTACTTTGTGGAGTTTGCCTTGGCTCATCTCGGCGTAGATCATGACACCCTTGGCGTCTTTGGTCTCTTTCGCTTCGGTCTCCCGCATTATGATGGCTCCTACGGGGCAGACATCAATACATTGTCCGCATGCGCGGCATGCTTCTGTTATTACTGCTTTGCCGTCCTTCATCTCGATGGCGCCAAAGGGACACACATCAACGCAGGCGCCACATCCTGTACAGTCGCTTGTTACGTATACTGGTGCTTCACTCATTTAGATCACCTTGCACTCTTGTAGTTTCTTGAATAACGCTTCTACGAGTTCATCTGGTGTTCCCTCGACTACCTCGCCTGCCTCGTGAACTGTTGGCTCGAATATCTTGACTACCCGGGTGAAGCTTCCCTCTAATCCGATCTCTTTTGGGTCGATTCCTAGATCGTTGTTTGTGATTTCTTTGATCTCGGCTTTCTTGGCTTTGAGGCGTCCTCTGAGGGTTGCTAGTCGTGGCTGGTTGATGTCCTTGCTTACTGTGATGAGTAAAGGTAGTGGTGCTTCAAGGGTCTCAACGCCGTCGTCTAGGATTCTTTTGAGTGTGACTTTGCCGTCCTTGATCTCTTTGATCTCGTTGACGTAACAGACATGAGGAATGCCCATGTGTTCAGCCATCTCTGGTCCAGTCTGTCCAGTATCACCGTCTGTGGTCTTGAGTCCGCAGATGATAATTTCAGCGTCGCCCATATGTTCAATAGATTTTGCTAGTGTGAGGCTTGTCGCCCATGTATCTGCTCCACCGAATGCGCGGTCTGTTACTAGTATTCCTTCGTCTGCGCCCATGGCGATGGCGTCTCTTAGGGCGTCTGCTGCCCATGGTGGGCCCATGGTTACTACGCGGACGTTTCCTCCGTGGGCTTCTTTGATTTTTAGTCCTTCTTCTATGGCGTACTCGTCGAAGGGGTTGATGACGGCGGCTACGCCTTCTCGTTTGAGTCTTCCTGTCTCCTCGTCGAAGTCTACCTCAGTGGTTTCCGGGACCTGTTTGATGCAGACGACGATGTTATAGCCTTCACTCATATCATTCACAGCTTATTTTTAGTATCATGGATTTACGCTGCTATAAAAAAGAGCGTATTGTGTCGAAGAAGTTTTCAACGTTTGTCGATGAATTATCATCATGAGGCTTTCTGTTGAGGAATTATTGATTGAGGCTGATGTCGAATATAGAATTATTGAGCTTGAGGCCCGAGCTATCAGTGTTGATGATGTCATTGAATACAGCAAGGAACCCATCAACCCAGATGAGATATGCAAGACAATCTTAGTCAAACGTAAGAAACAATACCATGGGTTATTTCTCCGTGGAGCAGACCAGATTGACTTCAAGAAGCTGAAAACAATAATCGGTAAATCCAGCATTGCATCCAGAGATGAGGTGAAAGAGATTACTGGAGTTGACGCAGGGGCTGTTTGTCCCTTGTTGCTCGATGTTCCTG
>CALGBN010000500.1 GCA_937877765.1 Candidatus Bathyarchaeota archaeon
AGATCTACACCGTCTAATTCGTCGGCAGCGTCAGATGTGTATAAGAGACAGATCATTATGAATATGATAAGTCCTGTTAAGAATATCATGGATTCTTTCAGCCTTCTTTTTGCCTATGCCTTCCACTTTGCTCAGATGTTTTGGATCTGCATTTGTAATATTCTTCATGCTGCCAAACTCCTCCAAAAGTTTAATGGCAGTCTTTGGGCCTATGCCTTTGATGCCATCGGGGTTATAATCAGTTCCAACGAGAATACCAAGATCGATAAGCTGGTCTTGGGTTAAACCGAGAGCTCGTTTTATCTTCTCTAACTCAAGTAGTTCTGGTTCGATCTTGATGTAGACGTTCTTTCTCGGGAGTTTACGTCGTCCAGTAATACTCAGGTTACGTATGTGACGTGGCGCTCCATAGAGGAGACTATCAAAGTCCTGACTTGCGGCGCCCCAGACATCTTCTTTTGCCGCCATATAGGCGGTCTGCGCCTCACCTTCGCCGGGTGCTTGCACCCATGGGATTCCCATTAGGGTTAGGAGTTCTTTTGCCTCTGAAATGATATCGGTGGTTGCGACCACGGATTGTTGACCATATCTTCTTGCTTTCGCTTGGTCGCCTGTCTCTACAGCCTTCTCGTATTCTTTTTTCGCTGCTCTACGGGTTTCTTGGCGTCTCTTGAGTACGGTTCGTTTGAACTTGTGGGGCTTGCCGTCAAAAACATAGACGATCTTTACACCTTCCTCCATCAGGTTACTGTTTCGATAGAGTAGCCCGCTTAGGTGACTTGTTATTCGGCCTTGACGGTCTTTAAGAGGCTGCCCGTCTCTTCCACGTATAATCGATAAGAATTGATAGAGAATGTTGTTACCGTCGAAGGCAACCGCTCTTCCCTGAAGCTCGGGTATACTGAGCTTACGTGCGTCAACTATGTCGCCTAGTTGGACACCCACAGTGGGTCACCTAGGCTAGTTCTACCCTGCGTTTTCCGCGAGGTATCCTGTAGACCTTGACCAATCCCTGTATTTCCATCTTCATGAGCTGGTTGTTGAGATCGTTCTCGTTGAAATCACTGTTAAACTTCTTGACGCGTTTGTATAGATCATCGAACTTGAGGGCGCCGTTGCGCTCCAGTAGTTCAATAATCTTTGGGGGTATCAGTTTTGTATCCATTTTTTTCACTACGCGATGTCTATTGGTGGCTTTGTCTGCTCCCTGAAACGTTGCTGAGTGTTCTCATACCAGTTGATCATCTCAGGCGTTATACTTGGGGCTATCTCCTTCATAGCTGCATCAAAGTCATCCATGGTAACTATCTTTGTCTCTGTGTCTCGTCTTAATGCGTTAAGTCCAGCCTCACGGACAACACTGTCGATGTCTGCGCCGCTGTAGCCATCCATTTTACGTGAAATGGTTTCTAAGTTTAAGCCTTCTGTTAGAGGCATATTTTCGGTCTTGAGTTTTAATATCTTTAGTCTTGCCTCTTCGTCTGGTGGAGGAACATACACTCGTCTATCGAATCTGCCGGGTCTGAGTACTGCGGGATCGATAATATCTGGTCGGTTTGTCGCAGCCAAGACAACGACGTTCTGGAGGCTTACCAAGCCATCTATCTCAGTCAAAAGTTGACTGATGACTCTTTCAGTTACTCTGCTATCAGCTGCCGAGCCTCTAGAAGGTACAAGTGCATCAAACTCGTCAAAGAATATGATGCTTGGCGCCGCCATACGGGCTTTCCTGAATATCTCCCTGATGGCTTTCTCGGACTCGCCGACCCATTTACTGAATATCTCCGGACCTCTGACGCTGATGAAGTTCGCCTCAGACTCTGTTGCCACTACACGTGCAAGCAGTGTCTTTCCGCAGCCGGGTGGACCGTGAAGCAGTATTCCCTTGGGCGGGTTTATGCCTAGTCTTGTGAATCTTTCTGGTGTTTTGAGCGGCCATTCGACTGCTTCCCGTAGGTTTTCCTTTACGGATTCTAGTCCGCCTACTGCGTCCCAGTGGATATTTGGTGACTCGATGTAAACTTCACGCATGGCTGTTGGTGTGACTTCTCTGAAGGCGTCCCTGATGTCTTGCTGTGTAACAACCATCACATCCAGTACCTCGTGAGGAATACGTTTCTCCTCAAGATCGATCTGGGGCAGGTAACGTCTAAGTGCCTTCATAGCGGATTCACGGCTCAAAGCTTCTAGGTCTGCACCTGTATACCCGTGGGTGATGTCAGCAACTCTGGCTAGGTCCACGGTC
>CALGBN010000501.1 GCA_937877765.1 Candidatus Bathyarchaeota archaeon
CCACACGAGAGATAGCAACCAAAACCATCATGGACGCCTACAAGGAAGGATACAGAATCTCATCCCACGCAAACGGAGACCGAGCCATCGAGATGTACCTCGACATCATGGAGGAAGCCCAGAAAAAGTACCCTAGACCCGACCCAAGAAACAGGGACATCCACTGTACGGTAATCACACCCAAACTAGTACAACGCATCAAAGACCTCGACATACTACCAACCATATTCGGACCATACGTCTACTACCACGGCGACAAACTCATCCCAGCCTTCGGCGAAGAAAGACTAGAACGCATGTTCGCAGCCCGCTCATTCCTCGACGCAGGTGTAAAGATAGCCGCCCACAGCGACCACCCCTGTGCTCCTTATCCACCGTTGATGGCGATACATGGATTAGTGAACAGAAAAACCAAGGCAGGCAAACCCATCGGGCAGAGCCAGAAAATCAGCGTAATCGAGGCGCTGAAGCTCTACACGACCCACTCAGCATACCAACAGTTCGACGAGGACAAGCTGGGTAGTATCGAGGAGGGAAAACTAGCTGACATGGTGGTGCTGGGACAAGACATCCTGACCATTGACACAGAGAAGATCAAGGACATACCCATCGAGACCACAATAGTCGATGGAAAAGTCGTCTACCAGCGTTAATCCAACCGGATAGAAGCAAGAACAGTGTTTACCACCTGTTTCCGCTTCTGCTGGTTAAACTTCCGGTTGTTTTCTATCTGCCAAGGGAAACCAATCCGTGGAGGCTTGGTATCCTGATAATTTGTAACTAAGCTGATTATCTGAGTTATCTGAGAGGTAGGCATATCAGACTCATACAGAAGCAACGTAAGATGCGTGATCAACTCATCCCGTTGCCCATAGTCAACGAACTGCTCAACCAGTATGGATAGGTGTTCAAGCTTGGGGTCGGTGCTAATATCCACCTGCTGCATATGCTTGCTCCAAGTGCCGGTAATATCATGCTGAACCAAGCTCTTCTCCGCGTAATCCTTCAGGTTCCTGTAGCCAAGGTAAAATGCTCCACAGATCAACACCCACTCTCCCACCATCAGAAACTGTGGGTTGATACCGCTAAGATCAAACAAGTAATGCCTGATGAACAGGAGATAGTAAAGCGCCGAGAAATTAATCAAAGCAACAGTGGATAATCGCTCACCCACCGTCTTACTCAAGTACCGTAGGTAACTGTTGGGGTTATTAGCGCCTAATCCAGTCAACGCCATCACCGAGGTTAACGCAGACGCCACGATGATTATATTATTAACAGGCTCAGCGAGACCCGCCCGTAGAACAGGCTGAAGCACGCTCAGATACGGGTTGGCTTGAATAGTAGACTCCAAAGCCGGGTACAGGCTCAGCCATGTCTGGCTCCCAAGATACCCCACCAATAATATGTAGATACTCATGGCGATAGGTTCAAAGAGATGGTTTATCTCGCGTAACCTAATCGAGACGATCTTCTGGATCATAGAAAGAATTGAAGAGTAGAGCAGAAACGCGGTGATAGGCTTACCCCATACCGGTATAGCGCTCCAGTCAGCAAGGAAATACAGGGCACCTGCAATGCTTAGGGTTTCCAGTCCCTCTGATAGGGGCTCCATGATCTCCCCAACGAGCATATTATCAACCAACAAAGCTGCAAAACGTAACACCAGCAGCGTCAATAGAGGCAAACCGAGAAAACTCAGGTCAACCTGACCACTGAGTCCTATCCAGTCGAGGGGCACAGAGGTGCTTTGAAGTATGAGAAACCAGACCACGAGGATTATTGATACGAGGTAGGCGACTGTTGGTGTGGCTATCTCTTTAACTGCTTTCTGCATCCAATGCCTCCCTGTAGCTTCTCATGGCTCGATAGAACCTAGTATAGTGGTCCCTGTTTATCATATGTAGGCTGTAGTTGGCTTCCTCAAACAGGGAAACAACACTCCAAAGGGGCTCATACGCCGTCTCTGGTGTCTGCTCCTTCAAGTGATTGTAGAGTTCACGCGCCGTATAGTTGTCCTTGATGCGCTCGAATCGTTCACGTGCCTCCTTGAACCTGTTGTTGAATAGCCTGATTATCTCTTCACGGTAGTCTACGATCTTGATCTTGATACTGGTTTGAAGTTTCTCGGCTTTGTTCACCAGTCGAAGCTCATGGACGCCGAGGCTATACTCGTGGCTAAACTCTACCAAGCCTTCTTTGTCCGTAACATCGCTGAATAACTCGTTGTCTTCGATGAGGAACGTAAGACGTTGCCCCACCATTTCCACATCCTCCGTGTCAACCATCCTACCCACAACACGTAGAGACGAGACATCCCACACCAATGGCAAACCCGACTCAATGTCAGGTAACATCATGCTGAGCCGTGAAGACCCATTTGTATCAGCAACCTCAGCCTCAACCAATGGCTCAACACTTTTCTCCTGATGCTTACCCCGCATATAGAACAAACCAGCGCCGGCACTAACCACCAGCACCACTATGGCGAGGGGGATAAGTGGAAACTGGGTCGTCTTGAGGATCATAACTGCTTTGGTTTTTGATGTGGATAGATAGTTTCCAGCTCCCGCGTAGTATGCTTTGAGGGTTATCTCGCCTTTGGCTTCAGGCGCCTTGATGCTTGTCTCAGCGTTTCCAAGGTTATCTGTCGTGACGACCTTGCTTGTGGTGACGTTGTATCGGCGATAAGTTAGGTTCACCATCTGGCTTCCAAGGGGTTCACCGTAATCATCCACGAGACGTATCGAGACATCAAAGCTCTTATCGCTCTGAGCCGAGCTAGGCGCAGATAGAGTCAATATTGTTGCTGCTTTGACGACCGCGAAGGTGTTTTTGCTTGCGTCAACGCTTTCAACCGTGATACTCATGGGAGTTGGTCCTAGCTGGGTCTCGGCTGGGATGCTACGGGTTATGAAGAACTCCCCCGCCTCGTTGGTGACGCTGCTTGTTTCCTTGTCAAGTAAATTGAGTGTTATGGGCTCGTTTTCCCCGGGGATAAAGTCTGCTTGTACTTTTCCTCTGATGGTTGAACGCTGCCCCCTTGTTAATACGGTCTCGTCTGGGAGTTTTACGTCGAACTGCACTGATTGTATTATCGCGGTGGTGGTTGAGCCATACATATAATCGGCTCCATCCCAGCTACAAGTGATCTCTACAACCCCCTCCCCCGAGGAGGTTACCAACTCTATACTGCCCTTGTTGTCGGTCTTCTTATTATAGCTGTTGCCGCCTACTGTTATCCGGCAATCAGTATGGGGGATTGAGGTATTGGTGTTGGTGTTCACCAAGGTGGCGGTTATCTTGTACTGTTTATCGGCCACCACAACAGGGGGCGCGTTGATGATGAAGCCGGTGTCAGTGTATGCGGTTAAGGGGGGATCGCTCCATGAGTCCGCGTAGGTATCATCACCCACGGTGTGAACATCAACCATATACTCGCCTCCCGGCAGGTTTCCGGGGAAGATACATGTAACATTATAGAAGCCATCAACAACCACGCCTCGTCCAGCAAGCACACCAGACTCCTCCTTGACTTGTTTAAGATATACCAAGACATCAAGTCCAGAAACCAGGTTTGCCTCGTCATCAATCACGGTACCAGCCACGATAAACTCGCCTCCAACCGAAACCACGTCATCCTGATACGTGATATTCGTGAAAGTAGGCGTCAAACCCGTACTCTGGTTCACAACGGGCTCGGATACCGGCGTCGCATCAAAAACGACCCATCCAAGGTCATCAAATAATACCTCAGTGTATGCGTGAGCCTGATGCGGTGAGACACCCTGAACCTCGACCTCGGAGTTAACAAGCCAACCAGTCACAAGCCGTGCCGGAATACCGATGCTTCTCGCGAGCATAGTCAAAGCTGACGCATAGTCGGTGCATATTCCCTGTTGCTCGTAGAGGAGGAACCATACAACGGGGTCAACCCCAGGGGGAGCCTCTGTGGCTGATTCATTATACGGATAATTGGACTCTAGATACTCGCTGAGTGCCTGAATTTTCTCGTATGGCGTGTTCTCGTACATGGTTATCTGCTCAGCCAGTGAACCAATGCTTGTCTCCAGTTCAGAGGTAATCTGAACATAGGGCATAGCAACATATAGATCAGCACCCATCAACGTAGACTCAGTAAACTCGTAATGGTTTGCCACCACCTGATACGGAGCCGTAAACGAGCCGTTGGTCTTGAAGATGTTAAGATCAGGATAATAGATCAAAGGATCATAGGCGTTGATCTCCACCGGATTCTGGGGGCTCGGTATATTGTACTCGAAGCTTGTGCTGGGCTCGATAACGTAGCTATATTCGGTAACACTGTCGTATCCGGTTACCGAGTCACTGATAACATGACCATCATAGGGAAGGGGCAACCCGTTGGGCAGATACCATGAACCATTATAATACTCCCCCACACCGTCACGCAGATACTCCGAGCCAGTCACACCATAGACTCTGAAGACACGTTCACTGGGACCACTGGGCTCACCGGGGAACTCAAAATCAAGATCATCTAACGGGTTATCACCCTCAGTGAAGTTCAGGTCAGGTATCTCGCCAATCATATCAGACAAGTCACCTGAAGGCGTAGCGTCAAAGATAATCCACCCTAGGTCCTCAAACGGAATCTCGGTGAATGCATGGCTCTGAATCGGGAAAACCTCCTGATAATCAGCCAAAGGATCAATATAGTAGCCGCCCACCAGTCGAGCGCTGAAATTAAGACTACGAGCCAACATAACCAAGGCTGTGTTAAAATGACTGCATACGCCCTCACCTGACTCAAACAAGAAATACTCACATGGGTCTACGCCCGGTGGAGCCTCTGTTGCGGACAGGTTATAATCGTAATAGGTTTGAAGATAATTTTCTAGGGCTAGTATTGCCTCATAGTCTGTTGGGGTGTTCTGGGTGATCGCCTCAGCAAGCTCCCTTAGGTCATCATCAAGATAATCCGGGACATCCAAGTACTGGGGAATCTCCTCAACACTAGATGCATTCATCAAAGCGTCGCTGTACTCGTAGAGAATATACTCGATATCATATGCTCCCGGCACATCGGGTACCTGAAATATCTGGGAGTCTTCGAAAAACTGCGCTGGGTTACTCAGATTCAGATAAACTGGGTTCTGAGGCGTAGGAATATATCCTAGATTATCCACTAGCGGAGTAATGGTAATGTTATAGTTCTCATAATCAGTCCAAAGGTCAACATCCAGACTCAAAGTCTCACCCTCATATGAGACCGACTGAGTCAACGCCGTGTCCCAAGTACCACTGTAATAGTCATCATAGGTCTGAAGCCTGAGATACTTTGTATGGGGAACCCCCTCAATCAATAAGCTCGGATCAGGGTTAGCGTCGCCAATGTCTACTTCTGGTAGGTCTAGGCTTGTCTGCTCCGGGTTTATGGGCATATCAATATCTGGTAATTCAAAGGGTAGATCAGGTGCCTCAATATCGCTTAGGGGTGGAACCTGTTCAAATGACTGGATGCTAAACCCTATCAAAATAATGGCAAGTATAGTACAGGCTAGGAGAAACAGGTTCTTCGACTGTCTATACATTGTTTATTCCAAACCAGAGAATGTACCAGCCGATATAAGACTTCTAGAAGCTTGATACATAGAAAACCGGTTATCTCCAGTGCTCCCTGATATAATCAGAGGCCTCACTGATGGCGAAAGGACGCGAGTTATTCCCAGTACGCACAAAGAACTCCTGTTTATCACCATTATTCAAGAAAGCCGGCTTAGGACAAGACTGGATATTTACCTGACAAAGGTCTTTGCCAAGCACGTTATGGAACCTGACGCTGATGTATTGAAGATAATAGTTGCCTATACAGTTTGAGACCAGCCCCAGTAGATGGTTCTCGAACCCATCCTGATTCTGGTTACGTATAACCCGGTAATCATTCTCGATCCCAACAACATCCTTCTCATCAGACAACCCGATAAGCAAAGTACCGCCCTCAGCGTTCAGGAAAGCACAGATAGTCTTCAACACCACCTTCTCAAGACACTGATTCACTTGCTTCGTATTGTAATCATACCTGAGACTGGACTTGAACTCAAGATGCTGGCCCTCTGAGAGATTAAGCAACTCAAAGATATCATCACTTACACCGCTATTCCGGTTCTTCAAACTCTCAACCAACTCAGGGTGCCTGTTCGCGATATCAGTAAGACTCACAATCCCAGCTATCGAACCACCCTCAACCACCGCCAGCTTCTTGATC
>CALGBN010000502.1 GCA_937877765.1 Candidatus Bathyarchaeota archaeon
TCAATAATCTGGGTGCTTGGATCGAGGCCCGTAATAGTGATGATGCTGAGCTGCTCTGGAAGGCTCATGTTGGTATTGAAGAGAGTATCAGAGGGACATTTGATACCCTTGTCCAGAAACTAACTAGCTATGAGTCTGATATAGCTGGTATTAAGGAGAAGCTACGGGAGCCTGGGGATAGGCGTCCTTTGATTGAGGAGATGAAGCAGCTTCAGGCGGAGTCTCAGGTGATTGATAATTATTTGAGTTGGGCTTTTGGTCGGTTTAGTCCTGAGAAGTTTGGTCAGGAGGTTAATTGGCTTTGGCTTGATCTTGCTGCTGCTTCGGGTGTGGGTGATTTGATGGGAGTCTATCTACGGCAGTATAACCGGGATACACCCAATAGCTCCATGTATTTTGTTAATATCACCTAGTCGTTATGTCGTCTGCGTAGCGGCGGTGATAGCCTCAGCATTATTTCTGCTCTTTCTATGATATCTACCCATTCACTAATCTCTGCTTCCAGTGCCTTGGGGCTCAATACTCCTGCTCTTGGTCCCCTGCCTATTTCTCGTGCTGCTTTTGCCCTGTAGACGTTTAGCAGTCTATCTCCGTAACGTCCTACTTCCCAGAAATCCTCTGATAGGATTACTATCATGGGTACCCTTGTGGCTCCGAGTATTCTGAGTTCGTCTTTGAGTTCCTGTGATGTATCTCTGTCGATGATTCTGATGTGTGCTTTTGGTCCAATGGTTTCTGTGATCTTTTTTAACATGGGTGCTTGTCGTTGACAGTCGGGGCACCAGATACCTCCATAGACTAGTATGTTTAGCTCTCTATCGTAGCCTTGAAGGTGTTCAGCTTGCTCAGGGGTTAGGTCTGGTATTCTTTGTTCTATATTTCGCCATTTCTCGGCGTGGTTCTGGTCTTGTTCCAGTATGAAGTCATCGTATTCTGATGCTTGTGCCCAGTGTTTTCTCCAAAAGTCTTCGCGTTTATCGTAGTAGATGGGATTTGACATAAGGAGCTATGTAGAGGGCGGTTTATATTTTTAGAGTACGCTCTCATATACCGCGAGATATTGATCCAGCACCTTATCCTTAGTAAAGTGTTGAAGCACTGTTGCCCTCGCTTTTGCTCCCATCTCTGCTAATAGTTTTTCATCTGCGCCTAGTTTTAATGCCGCCTCAGCTATTTTTTCAGGGTTTTTCAGAGGTATAAGGAACCCGTTTTCTCCATCAGTTATTTGTTCTGGGATGCCGCCGACATTTGATGCAATTACTGGTAAGCCGCAGCTCATTGCCTCCAGTATTGTTAATGGTGCGTTTTCTGATTCGCTACTTAACACTAGTGCATCTGCACAGTTCATTACCTCGGCTACGTCGCTTCGGTATCCGGTTACCATTATGTTTTTTCTAAGATCGAGTTTGTCGATGAGTCTTTCTATTCTGTGGCGTTCTGGGCCGTCACCCACTAGGATTAGCTGTGCATTGGGGTCTTTTTTGGTGATTATGCACATGCAGTAGACGAGGTCGTCTACTCGTTTTACGGGTCTAAAATTACTTACGTGAACGAGTGTTATTCCTCTTGGTCTGGGATTATCAATTATGTGGCATGGGGCGGGTGTGAATGCTTCATGGTCAACGAAGTTAGGTATAACCTGAATTTCTTGCTTTACTCCTAGAGTTTTTCGGGCTTCTTCTGCCATATAGTGAGATACTGTGGTTACAGCGTCACTTGACTCGATGCTCATGGTGTTTATAGGTTCGTAGCTGGGGTCGCTTCCCAATATTGTTACATCGCTTCCATGCAGTGTAGTCACGTATGGGACTCCTGTTTTTTCTCGTGCAAGTTGTGCTGCTGTGGCGTGAGGTAGGGCGTAGTGTATGTTTATTACGTCAAGGTTTTCTCGCTCTGATACACGTGCCATCTCGGATGCTAGGGCGATTGTGTATGGTGGGTATTTGAATAGTGGATATTCAACTACGTTGACGTGATGCATTTTCAGGTTTGGTATATCGTAGCCTTGTATTGCTACTGGGCGCTGGTATGTGATAAAGTGTATCTCGTGTCCTTTCTTGGCTAGTTCTACGCCTAGTCTTGTGGCTAGTATGCCGCTTCCACCTACTGTTGGGTAGCATGTTATTCCTATCTTCAATTCTATGTCACACAGAAAAATGGTTGAATAAAAAGGAGAGTGATTAGGCGTCCTGTAGGCGTTTGTTGACTCCGCGGATAGCGGCGATCTGTCCCTCGTGGTGGATGATCTCACTGATTCCGAGCATGAGATAGAATCCTACTGTATTTTTACCCATGAACCAGTCCATCTCCTTGGCTAAATCAGCGTCCGTTACTTTGTCCAGTTTCATCATGAGGTCTTTCTTGGCTTTCTCGTAGTCCTTCATGAGGTCTTTGAGGCTTTTATCGGGCTTTGCATCGTATCCTGCTGTTTTTGCGTCTTTGTCGCCTGATATGATCTTGGGTATGAAGCCATACCATTCGCCTATGAGGTGGTTGACGATGTTTCTGACGGTATTTGCCTCTGTGCAGCTTTTCCAGTCCAGTTGTTCTTCTGTTATGTCTTTGAGGGCTCCGTCCAGTCTTGTGAATCCTAGTTGAGCGAATTCTTTTATTGTGTCTATTTTTGCCATGTTTTTCACCGAAAATTGGTGTAAATTGCAGTGGAACGGGGTTACTTATACCAATTGGTAATTATGTGAATAAAAAGGGAGTTTTGTTTACTCGTTGAGGCGCTTATAGGTGCCTCTGATGTATGCTAGTTGTCCCTTGTGGTGAATTACTTCTCCAATGTAGGCGAATAAACCGACCTTGCGCTGTCTCATTCCACCCCACATGGGTATTTCCTTATCCAAGGCTTCGTCACTGAGTTCTTTCATCATTGGGATCGCTTTCTCGGCGCCTTCTTTGATGTCCTTCATTAACTTGTCCATGGGATAGTCTTGGTCTCTGTAGTCCTCTGGCCAACCTTCTGGTGCATATTTTTCTATTCCTTTGATTCGGCTTGGGAGTGCTGTGTTTACTATGCGGGAGATGTGGTTTAGCTGCCATTGTATGCTGTTACTTACTGGTGTGGGTTTGAACTTGTATTCCTCTGGGGTTACTCCTTCGCTGGTTCTTTCTAGGCTGCCAATTGCCCACTTGAGTTCTTCTGCTAGTATCTCTGCTTTTTTGTTCATAGAATCCATGATCGACGTGGAGATGGCTGTTAATAATTCGTTCCCCGTAGAAAATAGGTGTGTAATTTTTCTGGTATTATGATCAAGTCTTCTTCCTCTTTTTTGGTATTGATTAGCCGGTGTTTTGGTATAGATCAATATCTAAAAGAGGCGATTCTGGGTCGTTGTTACTGTTTGGGGCGTGTTTTCTGTCTGTCTCTTATACACATCTCCGAGCCCACGAGACCTCTCTACATCTCGTATGCCGTCTTCTGCTTGAAA